>DATKMJ010000033.1 GCA_035541935.1 Candidatus Binatia bacterium
CCTATGCGCAGGCAGCGAAAATGACGGCGCTCGATGCAAACGTCACACTATCCGTTGGCGTATAGATGGGGTCACGAGCAGTTGCCCGGTTGGGCGGAAATCCACAGTTATCCCTGGCTCCCGATTCAGGACCTATCCCAACAGGTCACCTTGTCCTCACTAAAGATAGGCCACTACCAAACGGACTGGACGTCGTGACCCGGCAAATAGGAACAGGGGCCGCCTAAAGCGATCCCCAGTCTAAACCTCTCGGCCCCCGGCAGTCGGGGCTGGTCGGGAGTGCCTTTTCCCCCACTGAACGCCTTTACTTGCTTGCCAGGTATTCAGCTCCCATCGGCGTCCTGGATGTTTATCTTGAAGATAGCCGTGGAAAGCGCCCCTCGTCGATTTTCGCCTTGCTCGCGACATGATTGTAGTTATAATTGTAATGTCGGCGATTTTGAAACCCGAAGTTCTCGATTGGCATCCTATTGATTATTGCCGTGTCGCCGTCAGCAATTATCGTCGATCCGCGAAAAAAACATTTTTCAATCGCTTGCAGGAGGCCAGTTGTGTCAAGGAGTCAATGCGTCCCAAATTATCAAGGCTCAACGACTTCAACTGTGGGAGGGCCGCCAGTGGCTTAACATTCGTGAACCTCTTGCAGGCGTCAATGCTCAGCCATTCAAGATTTTTCAGTGTGCGGATCGGTTCGAAGTCATCGAGTTTTGTAAGGTATGCGAGCGACAATTTTGCAAGGCTAGTGCACGCGGCAATCCCATAGAGGCTGTATACGGATCCCATTGTAAGCCAGAGTTCTTGCAACTGCGGTACGAGCTTTAGAAGCGTCAGATCTCGGTCCTTCCAGTACGAAACACGCAGCGTCTTCAGATTCTGAGCGGCCTCCAAGCCCCGAAGACCTCGCCCCCAGGCGACCGAGAGTTCCTCAAGAAGCGGCCAGTTTGTTGCGTCAACCGCAAAGGTAGTCGTAGAATCGACCGACAGAATTCGCAGATTATGCAACTGTGCGATAGGCGCCAAATCCTGAGACGTTCTATTTATGACGTGCAGGCGCTGCAGCTGGTCTAGATCCTGTAGCAAGTCGAGCGCGCCCGCGCTTCGATGCCATGCGGCCCACAGCTCGGTGATCGCGGGGCGGACCGCTGTAAGGCTTTTTACTAAATCGTGGCTCAGCGGGTCTCCAAGGAAGGCGGTGCTTCCGACCTTACCAGGCTTTACCGTGAAGCCGGAGCTCGGGATATTCACGTCCATCATAGTCTCTGTGGCGTGGGTTTTGGCGGGGCGACGGCGTTTCTTTTATTAGCGAGGGGGCCGCCTTTCGGCTTGGGGCCGCCGGCAGCGGTGATGGCCTGCTGTTCCGCGTTTAGCAAGTCCGCACGCGTACCCTGCACGGGTTTGAGCTGCACCGAATCATAGTTCTCTCTGACAAGGAAGGAGTTCCGGATGTGGCGAGCGAGTCGGGTCGCTGCGCAGCTCAGCGGCTCGACCATCGCGGCGATGCCGCGTTGCCTGACTACCCGCTTTTTGGCGACGGACTCTGCTGCCGCCGCGGGGACTCCGACGCGAGCGCCATTGACAGGAGGTCATAATTTCCTCAGCAGGTGGCGCGAGCGCGGCGTAGCGGGCGCGCAACACGGATGTGGAGCGCCCAGCGACCCGAGGCGGCAGCAGAGTCCGTCGGCAAAACCGGCTAGCGGGCGTAGCGGGCGCGGCGTGCGGCGAGCGCGGCTATCCCGACCGCGGCGACCGCGAGGAGCGCGACGACGTTCGAGACGAGCGTGAAGCGGTCGTTGATCGCCATCGAGCCCATCGAGACGCCGCCAAGGGTGTTGCCGATCAGCCACTCCATGATCGCGCCGGCAAGCATCGCGCCGAGCACGAAGAGCGCGAGAAACGTCCACGTGATGCGATCGGGAAACGATTTGCGATAGATGCCGATCATCGGGAGAATTAGCAGGTCGCCGTAGATGAAGGTCGTGTTCGCGCCGAGCGGGATGCCGGCGTTTGCGAGATAACGCGCGATCGGGACGTTGCCCATCGAGCAGACGAACGTTGCGACGGCGATGAGCAGGCCGACGAGAAGGAGCAACACGTACCCGATGACCGGAACCGACCCGACGGCGTGGAGCGCACCGGAAAGCCATCCGGGCGGAATCAGCGCCGCAGCGAAACCGGCGATCAGATAGCCGACGATCAACTCTGTGCGCAGCATCCGCACGTCGCCCCACGCCATGGACGCGACGACGTCCCAGGTGCGGCGCACCGGTTCGTCGTCGTCGCCGCCGGTCTGGCCTTGCACGTACGCTGCCTGGAGCCGCGTCAAATCGCCGGGACGGAAGAGAACGGAAAAGCCGAGCGTCACGATCGCGATGATGATCGCACCGCCGAAGAACTCGGCGAAGACGAACTTCCAACCGAGCAGCGACCAGAAGAGAATGAGGATCGCGAGGTTCATGTTCGTCGACGAGATCAGAAACGAGAGGATCGAACGGATATCGCCGCCGTTGCGATAGAAGCCGCGGGCCGCCGCGGCCGCGCCGTACGAGCATGCCGACGAAATGATGCCGAATCCGGCTCCGTATAGTAGGCCGCGAAGGCCCGGGCCGAGGTACCGGTGCATCGTCGCCGGCGTCAACATCACTTGGACGATCGCCGAGACCAAGAAGCCGAAGATCAGACCGAAGAGGCTATCCCAGAAAAACGCCGCTGCTTGCGAGACGCCGGCGATCAGCGCATTGACGATCGCCATCTAGCCGCCGACCGCGACCGGCGCGTGGCCGAAGAGCGGCGGGATAAAGTGCCCGGCAAGATAGGAGACCGCGAAGACGCCGCAGCCGTAGAGCACGACCTCGACGCCCTTGCCGATGGGGCTGCGTTCGCTGAGCGTCCCCGCATAGTAGCCCACGGCGAAGAGCGCGATCAGCGCGAAGAGCAGCGACGCGAGCGTCGCCGAGAACATCGAGAGCGGCAGCATGAAGGCGAGGATCGGCATCAGCGATCCGAGCGCGAACGAGACGCCCATCGAGACCGGGGCGCGCAGACCGCTATCTTCAGCCTCTCGAGGGTCTATGCCGAACTCGTCGCGCACCATCTCGTAGAGATAGATGTCCGGCATCTGCGTCAGCCGCTTAACGATCATCTCGGCCTCGTCCGCGCTGAAGCCTTTCAATTTGTAGTAGGCGACCTGCTCGGCGAATTCGCCCTGCGGGTCGTCGGCCATCTCGCGTCGCTCGAGGTCGATCGTCGCCTGGACGACCTCGCGCTCGGCCTTGCGCCCCAAGTACTCGCCGACGCTCATCGAGAGCGCGCCGGCGAGCAGCGCGAGGAAGCCGCTGATGAGGACGGCCGCCCGATCGCCCTCGGCGACGCCGACCCCGGTGATGATGCCGAGCGTCGTGAGGATGCCGTCCTGCATGCCGAAGACGATCTCCCGAATGCTGCGGCGCTTCTCGAGGGCCTTGCGCTGCTGCGTGTCGGGAATTCGCGGCAAGTGAGAGTCGGTCATGGGCTAGGCCTTCGGCGGCGGCGCAGCCAATCTCTCGCCATGGCCAAATTGCTTTCGTCCTTGGCCGTCGTCGCCGGCCTCTTCTCTGCGACGCTCATGCCCGCTCGCGCGGTCGATTGGCCGGTCTTCGGCTTCGATCCGGCGCGCAGCAGCTTCAATTCCGCAGAACACACGCTTACGGTCGGAAACGTCCACATGCTCAAAGAACGGTGGCAGGTCTCGCTCGGCGACGTCTCGCAGACGCCGCCGATTCTTCTGCAGCACGTTCGCGTCGGCAAGCATTACCGGACGATGCTCTTCGAAACGACCGAGAGCGGCATCACGCTCGGCATCGACGCGAGCTCCGGGCACGTCGTCTGGCGCTATACGAGCCACGGCGTGAACATCACGACCTCGGCGCCGGCCGCCGATCCTTCCGGAAAGGCGATCTACGTGCCGGGAATCGACGGCAAAGTGCACAAACTCTCGGCCGCGCGAGGGCGCGAGATCAACTCGCCGGGATTTCCGGCGCGCATCACGCGCATGCCGAGCAGCGAGAAGGTCGCCTCGCCGCTCAACGTCGCCAACGGTTTTCTCTACGCGACGACGTCCGGATATAACGGCGACGCGCCGCCGTACGACGGGCACGTCGTCGCGGTAAACCTTAGCAGCGGGAAGACGACGGTCTTCAACTCGCTCTGCAGCAACAAACGCAGGCTGCCGGGACCGAACACGTGCCCGCAGCAGCGTTCCGGCATCTGGGCCCGCGGCGGCGCGGTGGTCGATCCCGATCAGTCCATGAGCGGACGGATCTACGCGGCGACCGGCAACGGCGACTTCAACGCGAATCAGGGCGGCCACAATTACGGCGACTCCGTGCTCTCGCTCAGCGACGATCTCTCGAATCTCCTCGGGAGCTACACGCCGACCGATTACCAAGGGCTGCAGGACGGCGACGTCGATCTGGGCAGCACATCGCCCTCGCTCTTGCCCAACGTGCAGTCGAGCCAGACGCCGCTGATGCTCGTGCAAGGCGGAAAGGACGCGATTCTCAAGCTGCTCGACCGCGCGGCGCTTCCCGGCGTCGGCGGCGAACTGCAACTGATCGACCTTCCCAACGGACTCTTCTCGACGCCCGCGATCTGGAGCGACGCATCGGGGAACCCATGGGTCTTCATGGGCTTCTCCGACGTCGTCGTGGCGTATCGTCTGCAGACCAACGGCAAGGGCGTGAGCCAGCTCGTCGGGGTCTGGCAGGCGAGCCCGGGGTCGACGAACGGCGAGGGCACCTCGCCGGTCGTCGCCAACGGCATTCTCTTCGTCGCGTTCGACAGACAGATCGTCGCGATGAACGCGCTGAACGGCAACGTGCTATGGAGCAGCAGCCAGAGCAGCGCGGGAGGGACGATCGGCAACGTGCACTGGCAGAGCCCGATCGTCGTCAACGGTTCGGTCTACTGCGCCGACCAGAGCGGAAATTTAACGGCCTACTCGCTGCATTAGATCGGCCCGCTGATCGGGCGTCAGCGGCGTCTGCGGCGGCACGAGGCGTTCCCACGCGGGATCGTCGCGGCGGGCGGCCGTGAGGTAGCGAACCGCCGGAATAAACGGAAGACCGTCGAGCGCGGCGCGCTTGCGCGTCAGCTCGGCGGCCTTTGCTTCGTCGTCGCTTTCGAAGACGTCGCGCGCCAGGTGCGGCCAGAGCGCGACGCTGCCCGAGATGCAGCCTGCGACGCCGCGGCGCTTCGCGTCGAGCAGATCGCTCTCCGAGCCCGGGAAGACGAGCAGATCGGGGCGGAGCGCGAGAACGTCGCGTTGCAGATGCGGATCGTTCGAGCTGTCTTTCATGCCGGCGATAACGTCGCCGAACTCGTCGAGCAGCCGCGCGACGAGGCCGCCGTGAAACGCGATGCTCATGCGCGGGAAGTTGTAAAGCAGTACGCCGCCGCGCGGCGGATCGGTGCGCGCGAAGAGCGCGGCGAAGAACGCGACGATGCCGTCGTCGGAGACGTCACGGTAGAAGAACGGCGGCATGACGAGCGAGGCGGCGAAACCGCAGTCGAACGCGCACCGCGTGAGGCGCACGGCGTCGGTGAGCGAGGCTGCGCCGGCGCCGGCCATCAGCCGCTCGCGCGGGAGGCCGCTACTCGCGATTGCTTCCATGTACGCCATGCGCTGCGCCGCGTCGAACGACATCGCTTCACCGGTCGTTCCGAGTAGATTCAGTCCGTCGCAGCCGTTATCGAGCAGATCGCGATAGTACGGAATCGCCCGCGCCGCATCGGGCGAGAGATCGTCGTCAACGGGCGTGAGCACCGCCGCCCAGACGCCTCTCATCCTCGCGACAGCGCTCCACGCACGAAAAACCCCAGATTCGCGGGACGCTCGGCGAGCCTGCGCATGAGGTACGGAAACCAGTTCTCGCCGTACGGAATCGAGAGACGCACGCGGTAGCCGCGTTCGACCAGGCTCCGGGCGAGCGGAGCGGCGATGCCGTAGAGCAACTGGAACTCGAAACGGCCGCGCTTGGGCAGGCCGCGCGACGCGGCGAAACCCGCGACGTGCTCGACGATCGCCGGGTCGTGCGTCGCGATTGCGGTGTAGCCGTCGTGCGAAAGCGCGAGTTCCGCAAGTTTGAGATAGTTCGCGTCGACGTCGCGCTTGCGCGGATAGGCGCGATCGGGAGGCTCCAGGTACGCGCCCTTGACGACGCGCACGTTCGGCGCGAGCGGCAGCAGCGCGCGCAGGTCGTTCTCGCTGCGGTAGAGGTAGGACTGCAGCACGAATCCGACGCCGTCGTGGCGTTCGCGCAGGCGGCGGTAGATCGCCAGCGTCGGATCCACGTAGCGCGACTGCTCCATGTCCATCCGCACCGTGTTTTCGTTCGCTTCGGCTGCGGCGGCGATGCGCGACGCGTTTTCGAATGCGAGCTCGGGATCGATGTCGAGGCCGACGTGCGTCAGCTTGAAGGCGGCGTTCGCGTCGATCTTCTCGTCGGCGAAGGCGCGCAGCAGGCGGCAGTATTCGGCGGCGACCGCGAGCGTCTCGTCGCGGTCGGCGACGCTCTCGCCGAGCAGCGTCGCCGCAACCGCGAAGCCGTCGGCAGCGGCGCCCTTGGCCACCGGCAGGAACTCCGCGGCAGTCTCGCCCGCAACGAAGCGCGCCGCCCCCAAGCGCATGCCGTAGCGCGTGACCGCGCGGCGCACGAACGCGCTGTCGGCGGCCGCCAAAATCCCGGCCCGCAGCGGACGATCGAGGATGGAGCTCACAGCGGGCAGTAGTTCTGCGCCAGCGTGAAACTCCCGTGGGTGCTGATCGCAGCGATCCTCGGCTCGGCGATGGCGTTCATCGACAGCACGGCCGTCAACGTCTCGCTTCCCGTGCTGCAGCGCGAGCTGGACGCGACGACCGGCCAGACGCAGTGGGTGATCGAGGGATACGCGCTCTTCCTCTCCTCGCTGATCCTCACCGGCGGCGCGATGGGCGATCTCTACGGCCGGCGACTCGTCTTCGCGTGCGGCATCGTCCTCTTCGCCGCCGCGTCGCTGGCGTGCGCGTTTGCCGGCGATATCGCGTTTCTCATCGGGGCGCGGTGCGTGCAAGGCATCGGTGCGGCGTTCGCGACGCCCGGCAGCCTCGCCCTGATCAGCGCGGCGTACGACGAGAAGTCGCGCGGGCAGGCGATCGGCTTGTGGTCGGGCTTCTCGGCACTGACGTCGGCGCTCGGTCCGGTGATCGGCGGCTGGCTGACGCAGGAGTACTCGTGGCGGTACGTCTTCATCATCAATCCGCCGATCGCGATCGTCGTACTGTTGATCCTCTTCTTCGGCGTGCGCGAGAGCCGCGACGACTCGGCGGCGCGGCGCATCGACGTGGGCGGCGCCGCGCTCGCGACGATCGGCCTCGGCCTGCTCGTCTACGGCTTGATCGGGATGAACGCAGGCCGCATCTCGGCGCCGGACGTAGCGTTTGCCGTCGCGGGGCTCGCCGTTCTCTGCGGTTTCGTTCTTCACGAGCGCCGCACGCCCGACCCGATGGTGCGCTGCGAGCTTTTTGCATCGCGCTACTTCACGATCGCGAACGTCTACACGTTCTTCCTCTACGCGGCGCTCGGCGGCAGTCTCTATTTCGTGCCGTTCGTGCTGATCAACGTCCACCGCTACCCGCCTGCGGCTGCGGGCGCCGCGATGCTGCCCTTCATCTTCATCATGGTCGTCTCGTCGCGCTGGTCGGGCGGGCTCGTCGCGCGGATCGGGCCGCGCGCGCCGCTCGTCGCCGGCGCCATCCTCGCCGGGGTAGGCTTCCTAGCGTACGCTCTCCCGGGGAGTGACGGATCGTATTGGACGACCTTCTTTCCCGCAGCGACGATCCTCGGGCTCGGCGGCGCGCTCTTCGTCGCACCGCTCACGACGACGGTGATGAACGCCGTTCCGGTCGAGCATGCGGGCATCGCGTCCGGCGTGAACAATGCCGTCGCGCGCACCGCCGGACTGATCGGCATCGCCGCGCTCGGCCTCATCGTCACCGCGGCGCCGGCATTGCTCAGCGGCTTTCGCGGCGCGATGATCGCGTCGGGATTCCTCTCGTTCGCGGCAGCCGCGATAGCGGCGAGGGGTTTCTCGCGACCTAATTGAAAGAGCCGCCGGGAGGCTGCTTGATGTGAGGATCCATGCTGCGTAGGCTTTACGCTCCCTTAATAGTTCTCGTCGCCGCGTTCGGCACCGCATGCTCCGGCAGCGGCGCGCCGAGCGTTCCGCGCATGCTCTCGCAGAACGTCTCGCCCGACCAGGGCAGCTCGAAATACATCAAGCACATCATTCTCATCGTCCAGGAGAATCGCACCTTCGACGACTTCTTCTCCTCGTTTCCCGGCGCGAACGGCACGGCGTACGGCTGCATGAAGCCGCCGTCGTCGTCGCTGCACCCGATGCATCGGCACCGCGGCTCGAGCGGATGCCCGAGCGGCGACCAAGAGGTTCCGCTCCAAGAGGTCAACCTGACGGAGCCGTGCGATTTCAGCCACGGATACCACGGATTCCTCAAGAATCTCGACGGCGGCCTGATGGACGGCTTCGGCCTTGGCGGCGGCGCCTGTCACGGCGATAGCACGGCGGCCTATCAGTACGTGAATCCGGCGCAGATCCAGCCGTATTGGGCGATTGCGAATCAATGGGTTCTCGGCGACAACATGTTCCAGACGCAAGGCAGCGGCAGCTTTACCGCGCATCAGGACCTCATCGCCGGCGGTACGATGCTCAATCCAGAGATGACGATCAGCCTCGTGGACAATCCGACGCACACTCCGTGGGGCTGCGACGCGCCGCCTGGAACGAAGACCGACGAGCTCAAGGCAAGTAAGAAGCACCTTCAGTATCGGCATTTCAAAGGGCCGTTCCCCTGCCTGACGTACAGCACGATGCGCGATCTGCTCGACGCGCAATCGGTTTCGTGGAAGTACTACACGCCGCCGGTGAAGGGCGGCGAAGGCGTGCTCTGGGATGGATTCGACGCGATCAACGCGGTGCGTTACGGGCCGGAATGGGGCACGAACGTCACGTGGCCCGAGACGAACATCTTCAACGATATCAGCGATAACCAGCTTCCCTCGGTTTCGTGGGTGATACCCGACGCGCCGAACTCGGATCACCCGGCGAAAGGCACCGACACCGGACCGTCGTGGGTCGCGAGCCTCGTTAACGCAATCGGTGAGAGCCCGTACTGGAGCTCGAGCGCCATCGTCGTCGTCTGGGACGATTGGGGCGGCTTCTACGATCACGTGCCGCCGCCGTTTCAGGATCAGTGGGGCGGTTTGGGATTTCGCGTGCCGATGCTCGTGATCTCTCCTTACGCGGTGATGGGAACGAACAGCCAAGGCGGCTATATCTCGCACACCCAGTACGAGTTCGGAAGCATCCTCCGATTCATGGAGGATACCTTTGCTCTCGGCTCGCTCGGCAAGACCGACGCCCGCGCGACGAGCATCGTCGACTGCTTCGACTTCACGCAGTCGCCGCGGTCGTTCGTCGAGATTCCGTCGAGCCACTCGCGCGAGTACTTCCTCCGGCAGAAGCCCTCATACTTGCCCGTCGACGACGAATAACGCGAGCGCGCCGGGCGCCGTGAGAATTCCGTTTTACCATCTCGATGCGTTCGCACGCCGGCCGTTCGCCGGAAATCCGGCCGCGGTCTGCCCGCTCGACGAGTGGCTCGACGAAAAGCTGCTGCAGGCGATTGCGGCGGAGCTCAACCTTCCCGCAACGGCGTTCTTTGCGCCCGAGGGTGACGGCTTTTCGCTGCGTTGGTTCACGCCGCACGGCGAGCTGCAGCTCTGCGGGCACGCGACCCTCGCAAGCGGATTTGTGATCCTCAATCGTCTCGAGCCGGGGCGCGCGCACGTCGAGTTCGCGTCGCGCGGCGGGCCGTTGCGCGTCGAGCGCGACGGCGACCGTATCGCTCTCGACTTCCCCGTGTTGCCGCTGCGCGGCGAGCATCCGCCTTCGATGCTCGCGCAAGCGCTCGGCGTCGTTCCGAACGAAGTGTGGGAGGCCGACCGCGGAATGGCCGTCCTCGCGGACGCCGAGCAGGTGCGCGATCTGCGCCCCGACATTGCGGCAATCGAGGCGCTGCCGTTCGCGAGCTTGATCGTAACGGCGCCCGGGTTCGATGGCGATTGCGACTTCGTTTCGCGCTACTTTCTGCCGAAGTACGGCATCGCCGAAGACTTCGTCACCGGTTCGGCGCACTGCGTGCTGACGCCGTACTGGGCCGGCGTGCTCGGCAAGCCGAAGCTCTTCGCGCGGCAGCTCTCCTCGCGCGGCGGAGAGCTCTGGGTCGAGGACCGCGGCGAACGCGTCGGCATCGCCGGCGAGTGCGTGCTCGTCGGCGAGGGGTTCGTGACGCTGCCGTGACTTCAGTCTTTCTTTACAAATCGTCCCTAGGATACTGAGATGCGCACGACGTTCGGGCCGCCTACGCGCGGGCGTTTTCTACGCAGCGCGATCTTACTGCCGGCGCTGGCATCTCTCGCGGGCGCCGCAGCGCTCGCCGACTCCTCGAAGGCGTCGCCGGCATCCATGCGATATCAAACCTCGCCGAACGGAAGCATGCAGTGCTCGGGCTGCAAGTTCTTCATCCCCGGCCAGGATGCAAAGAGCAGCGGAAGCTGTCAGATCGTCGACGGGTCGATCTCGCCGAGCGGTTACTGCATCGCCTACGTGGCTAAGTAAGCCGCTTCTCGCGCAGCGCGGCCGCAACCCCGACCACCGGACCCAAGTCCATGTTCGCGCGATCGTCGTCCGACGCACCGCACCGTTGATCGTCACGCGCACCGGCACGCGAACGCAGGTCGCGTGCGTCACGAAGCTCCTATGCGCGCAGGGCTGCGAACGCCCCTTCGAGATCGGCGATCAGATCGGCGGTCGCTTCGAGACCGACGCTCAATCGCACGAGGCGGTGATCGTAGGCCGGACGGCTCGGCGATGGCGCGATCGCGTACGCGACCGCAAGGCTCGTCGTTCCCGCCCAGCTGTACCCGATCTCGAAGAGTTGCAGCGCGTCCACGAAGGCGTTGACGCGATCGCGCGTCGGTCCGGGAGCGAGCACGATCGAGAAAAGCCCCGAGGAGCCCGCGAAGTCGCGCTTCCAAAACTCATGGCCGGGGCACGACGGCAGTGCCGGATGGAGAACGCGTTCGACCTCGGGACGCGTCGAGAGCCAGCGGGCGATCTCGAGCGCCGACGTCTCGACGGCGCCGAGCCGGACGGCGAGCGTTTGGAGACCTCGCAACGCGAGGCTGCAGTCATCGGGCGAGACCGCAGCGCCGAGGACCGCGCGCGCCGCGCCGAGGCGCCTGAAGATCTCGGAGTCGCGGACGGTGACGGAGCCTAACAATAGGTCGCTGTGGCCGCCGACGTACTTCGTGAGCGCTTGCATCGTCACGTCAACGCCGTGGGCAAACGCGTCGAAGAGCACGCCTGCCGACCACGTGTTGTCGAGCACGACGATCGCGCCGCGCTCGTGCGCGGCGGCAGCGATCGCCGGCACGTCCTGCACCTCCATCGTTACCGAGCCCGGCGACTCGCACCAGACCAGACGCGTGGTCTCGCGAATCAATCCGGCGATCTCCGCGCCGATCAGCGGATCGTAGAACGTCGCGCTCACGCCGAAGCGCGCGAGCATCCCGGTCGTGAGCCGGCGATTCGGCCGATAGACGCTGTTCGGAACGAGAATGTGATCCCCGCTGCCGAGCAGCGCGAGATCTATCAACGAGATCGCGGCCTGGCCGCCGGGCGTAACGATCGTGTGCTTCCCGCCTTCGATCTCGCAGATCCGCGCCGCGAGCTCGAGCGTCGTCGGCGTACCGTAGAGCCCGTACGTGTAGCCGGCGCGTTCCTGATCCCACTCGTCGTTGACGGCCGCGGCATCCTCGAAGATCGTCGTCGAGCCGCGATAGACCGGCGTCGCCAGCGAACGGTACCCGTGTGGGACCGTTGCATCGGGGTGCATCAACTTCGTTCGCCAATCTTTGCTCACGCGTCCGTCCTTCGACAAGGGCCGCCCTTCGACTCCGCTCAGGGTGACACATATCGGCTCAGGGTGACACAGATTGGCTCAGGGTGACACGGGAAAGGCGGGGAGGTATGCTGAGGGGGTGCGCTGTTACTTTCTGCGGCACGGGATCGCCGCCGAGCCGGACGCCTGGACCGGAAGCGACTACGACCGGCCGCTGACGCGCGAAGGACGCGAGCGCATGGCGCGCGAGGCGAGAGCGATCGGCGAACTCGGTTTCGACTTCGAATTGATAGTCACGAGCCCGCTCGTGCGCGCGCGAGAGACCGCGGAGATTCTCGCCGACCGGCTTGCGATGCGCGACCGGGTCGTCCAAGATCCTCGTCTGGGCGGCGGCTTTAACCAGGAGCGGCTCGCCGCGATGCTTGGAGAGCGTCCCACGGTGCAGTCGATCGTGCTCGTCGGGCACGAGCCGACGATGAGCGCGACGATCGGGCGCGTCATCGGCAACGCGAGCATCGAACTGAAGAAGGCGGCCCTCGCCGGCATCGAGCTCTTCGATCCGAGCGCCCCGCACGGAACGCTCATCTGCCTGATCCCGCCGAGAGTGCTGGCGGCGCTCGGAAAGCGCTAAGGCGCCTTCTTCATCGCCTCGAGTTGGATTCTGATCGGGTTGAGGTTGACCGTCACGAACCCGGTCTGCGGGCGATCGTAGTCGATCATCATGCTGATGACGACGACGCACGCAACGACGTAGATCGCGCTCAGCATCCCAGGCCGAGATCCGTCGAAGGCAAACCGCAGTCCGAGCGAGAGCGACCCCAGCGCGACGAGGACGAGCGTCAGCACGACGACCGCCGTCGGGACGTGAATCGTCAACGCTTGGAGCTGTTCGGCGGAGACGTCGATCGTGTCGTTGAGCGTTTGCATCAAGAGCGATAACCCGAGATCGGTCGGATGCGCCCGTAGCGCCGACGAAGCGATCTCCCACATTTGGGCCTGATCGTCGTCGCTCTCCCGGATCGTTCGCGCGTAGAGCGCGGGGGCGCTGGGCGTGCTATAGGCCGTCAACCGCTCTTGGGTGTACTCGGTCAGGATCCGTCGAAAGGTCGCGGTCCGCGCGCCGAGTTGATCGGCGCGCAGCCACGTCGTTCCAATTGCATTTGCCTCCTTGACGACGAGGTCTCTGCGAATATCGAACCGCGCCGACGCCTGGGCGAAGGAGAGGCCCAGCACGAACGACGCGAGCGTGAGCAACCCGGCTTGCACCGCGTTGAACGCATCGACGTGCTTTGCCGCGCCCGCGACCCACGAACGCCCCCAGCGATACGGCACTTCGATCGCGAGCGCGAGCACGACGAGCATCACGATCGGAAGCAGCCATGGATTGGCTTGGAAGATAAGGTAGGTCACGGGCGAGGCAACCGCTTAGGGCGAGACTGAGACCGGGATCATGATATGCGCGTACGGCGTCTGCGACCACATAACGTACGGCGTGGTGGCGTCGGCGTCGGCGTTCGCCGGATATCCCATGGACTTCGCCTCGGTTCCGACGATCATGACGTGCGGGCCTGTCTTCAGCCAGTGGTTGTCCGCCGTCGGCCCCTTCGCATACGGATCGGTGTTGCTGGCACCGTCGTCGCCGGCCAGCATGTAGACGAAGCCGACGCCCTCGGGTGGCGTGCCGTGCGTGAGGAGCGCCTGCATCCACGACATCGCGTACTTGTCCGCGCACATCGGCGTCGTGGGATCGATCATCATGCAGGTGAATCCGTTCGTGCCGCTCTGGATCGTACGCATCGAGCCGTCGTTCTGCATCTGGACGATCGTCGCGCTCTTCACGACGGCGGCCGGAGCGGCGGTCGATACCTTTGCGATATACGCGGCATCGGCGCCGCTCGTCTGCGCCGTAGCGACGGCGGGATAGGCGGCGAGGACCAGAGCGATTGTTCCCAGCGTGAGTTTATTAGAGAGCATTGTTACCTCCGAAATTAGGGATAGGTGCAAAAGAAGCCGTGGGAGGTGCCGGCAGCGTCGATATAGTGGCCGACGATTTCGTCGTCGGCATCGATGCCGCCGATGACGGTTGTGCCTGAGGCGTCCGGCTCGTCAAAGGATTGCCACAGCGGATTCTTCGCTGGGTCGCTCAACAGAAATCCGTGCGTCGCACCCGCTGCGTCGACGTAGGAACCGACGATCTCCTCGCGGTCGCTGATGCCCCATGCCTCCGTCTCAGTAGAGCCGGGGTACGCGAACTCCAGGTACGTCCCTCCTTTTCTAAGGAAGGTCTTCGTTAAGCCCTTCGAGGTCGTCAGTGACCCGACGACGTCACCTCGGTGGTTGATCCCCGACGCGACCGCGCCGACCGCGCCCGGCGGCCGGATGCGCTTGCCCTTTCCGAGTTCGAACGGATGATCCACGTCGTGCCGGTCTCCGTAGAAACCGACGATCGCTCCCGTATCGCTGATATCGAGAAACTCCGTGATCTTCCATTTGCCCTTGTAGCTGGTCCATTGACCGTCTTCATCGAGAAATGCGAAAACCTCATCTCGATGGCCGATGTAGTAGCCGACGACCTCTCGGCGATCGTTGACAGCCGAGAGGCCGGTGAAACGGGCCCCCGGATAACTGAGATAGCGAAAATCGCGCTTTCGATACGGAGGCTCGATGACATAGCCGTGCAGCATGCTGTTGCCGGCGATCTCGCCGCCGTTGCTGATTCCGTTAAGCGTGTTCGATGAAGGGTCTTTCGGGTCGTCGATCGTGCGGCAGGCGGAACGCGCCGAAACGCGCGCCGCCTGCGCAGCCGGAGGAGAGAGCGCGACGCTGGGCCCGCACGCGGAGAGTGCGAGACCGAGGCCGAGCGTTAGTGGAAGGCGAGGTAGCATGCTCCGGAGAGCGTCGTCTTCGAGCCGGAGATCACGTTCAGCGGCGTCGCATTGCCGTTGGCGTTGCTCGCGTATTCGTCGATCGAGTTGCCGCTGAAATCGGCGGCCCAGATGTGATCCTGCTTGTCGGCGGCGACGCCGGTGGGATATTCGAGGCCGGTGATCACCTGCACCGGCGCAACGTTGCCGTTCGCACCGGATGCAAAGACGAGGATCCCCGCGCTTTCGTCGGCGACCAAGAGGCGCCCCGTGTGATCGAACGCGAGCGCAAACGGCCTGCTCAGACCCGTGTTGCCGCCCGAGATCGTCACGACCGGCGACGCGTTGCCTTTCGCGCCTTTGGCGAAGGCGACGATCGACTCTCCTCCGGCGTTGGCGACGAAGAGCTCCCCGCTGGAGTTCATCGCCATCCCGACCGGTGTCGCGAGTCCGGTGTGACTGCCTTGGATCGTGACCTTCGGCTTGACGTTCCCGCTCGCGCCCTTCTTATACTCGGTTACCAGGTTGTCGGAGAAATCGCTCGCCCACAAGTTGTCGGAGGGGTCGACGAATAGGCCTTCGGTCGGGCCGAGATGCGACTTCGAACCGCCGACCGTATGTGCTGGGGCGGCGTTTCCGTTCGCGCTCGCCGCGAATACCGCGACCTCGGTCGCGCCGTCGTTCGCGACGTAGATATTGCCCTTCGAGTCGAGCGCCATCGAATCGGGATCCGAGAGCGACGTCTTCGAACCGGAGATGTTGACGACCGGCGCGGTGTTACCCGACGCCGTCGTTTTGAACGCAACGACGTTAGCGCTTCCGCGGTTCGCGGTGTAGATGCGCACCGCTTGATCGGGATGCGCCAGTGGCGACTGCTGTGGCAGGCCGACGGCGGCGGGGTTCATCGCGCCCCCGCAGGCCGTTAATGCAAAGCAAACGCCCAGACTCATTAACGATGTCGTTTTCATGCATGCCCTATTGGCAGACGGTGCGCGGTTCGCCTGCGGCGAAACTCCGGCCCATGCGCATTCGATGGGCTCCGGCCGCCTCGCTCGCGTTGCTTTGGGGATGCTCCTCTGCGGCAGGCACCGCCGTGCCGCGCGCGCCGCTCGCCGTCGACGCGCCCGCCGCCGCGCCGGACCGGCGCGGAATCGTTCGACTCTTCGACGATACGTACGGCGATGCGGTGCCGGCGGGCATTACCGCCGGTCCCGACGGCGACGTGTGGTTCACCGACCCGGGAAACGACGTCATCGGGCGCATCACCGTACGCGGGAAATATAAACTGCAGGCGCGCGCCGGCGCCGAAGTCTCGGACGGGATCACGACCGGGCCGGACGGCGCGCTCTGGTTCACGACGCAGGAGAGCCAACCGCAGATCGGACGCATCACGACGAAGGGGGCTGTGACGCTATTCGCCGATAGCGGCGGAGAGTTTCCGCACGGTATTACGACCGGACCCGACGGCGCGCTGTGGTTTGCCGAGTCGAATGGTCGCGTCGGCCGCATGACGACCGATGGGCAGGTCGTTCACTACGACGTCGCGCCGAGCGACGCGACGCTCGAGGGGATTGTGACGGGGCCCGACGGCGCCCTATGGGTAACGCAGAACGTCGTCGGTGGGAGCCGCTTCTCCAATCGCGTGATCCGCGTGACGACGAAGGGACGCAAGAAATCGTTTACCGTCGGCTCGGGTCCGGATTTTATCTGTGTCGGACCCGATGGCGCGCTCTGGTTCACCGAGGAGGCCTCAGCGGCAATCGGCCGGCTGACGACGACGGGCGCCTTTACCGAGTTCAAACTCTCCGATCCAAACGCGCAGCCGTCCGGCATCGCCGTCGGTCCCGACGGCGCCTTCTGGTTCACCGATTTCAGCGGCGTAGCGGGCATCGGGCGCATGACGATCGCGGGCAAGAGCCGCTTCTACAAGGTTCCCGGGGCCGGCCCGGAACTCGATCAAATAACGGCGGGGCCCGACGGAGCGATGTGGTTTACGAGCGCACTCGGCCCGTCGGCGATCGGCCGGATAACGACCCGCTAGAGGAGCGCGCCCTACCGAAAGACGTCGCCGATGCTATTGGCCCGCTCGCGCTACGCCTTGTCATCCCCAAAGAGCGCCGGGTAGATGAGCCCCGCTAGGCCGCCGCCGATGAGCGGCGCCACCCAGAATAGCCAGAGTTGCGATAGTTCCGCGGCTCCCGCGAAGATCGCGGGCCCGGTGCTGCGCGCCGGGTTCACCGACGTGTTGTCGATCGGAATGCTGATGAGATGGATGAGCGTGAGGACCAATCCGATCGCGATACCCGCGAAGCCGGCGGGCGCGCGTTTATCCGTGGCGCCCAAGATCACCATGAGGAAGACGAACGTGCAGACGATCTCCGTGACGAGCGCCGCGCCCATCGAGTAGCCGCCGGGCGAGAGCGAATCGTAGCCATTGCTCGCGAACTGACCGGGCGTAAAGCCGGCCTTGCCGCTCGCGATCCAGTAGAGGACGGCCGCCGCGGCGATCGCCCCGATCACTTGCGCGACGATGTACGGCAGGACGTCCTTGGCCGGGAATCGCTTGCCGAGCCAAAGGCCGACGGTTACCGCGGGGTTGATGTGACATCCCGAGATCGGTCCGATCGTATAGACCATCGTCAAGAGCGTCAATCCGAAGGCGAGCGCGACGCCGGCGAATCCGATGCCGAGCGTCGGGAAGGCGGCCGAGATCACCGCGCTGCCGCAGCCGCCGAAAACGAGCCAAAACGTGCCGAGAAGCTCGGCTGAAAATCGCTTTGAAAGTGCCATGGGCCCTAGTTGACTGGCTCGCGGCGGCGGTCCTGCGCTCGCTTCTCTTGCTCCCGATACGAGGGCGAATGATATGATGACGGTTCTTGGAGGGCAGAGCGCTGAAGAGGCACGCATACGCTACGCGGGTCCGTTGGACGGCGGCCGGCGGCGAGGGGACGAAGACCTATCGCAGCTACTCGCGCGACCACGCCATCGCCGCCGAGGGCAAGCCGGAGATCCCGGCGTCGAGCGACCCGGCTTTTCGCGGCAGCGCCTCTCGGTATAACCCCGAAGAGTTGCTCGTCGCGAGTCTCTCCTCGTGCCACCTGCTCTGGTATCTGCATCTCTGTTCCGTCAACGGGGTCAGCGTTCTCGAGTATTGCGACGATGCGACCGGCGAGATGGAGGAGCGAGAAGACGGAACGGCCGAGTTCGCGCGCGTCGAATTGCGGCCGATCGTGACGATCGCCCCGGGCTGCGATCGCGAACGCGCGCTAGCGCTCCATCACGACGCGCACGATCTCTGCTTTATCGCGCGTTCGGTAAAGTTTCCGGTCGTCGTCGAACCTTTCGTGTCATCCTGAGCCTGTCGAAGTACACTACTCGTTGTCGACGGGTTCGTCCGACGGCGGTTCGTGAATGTAGCGCGACATCGGATATTTCGAGCCGATCGGGGTGAACGGGCGCGGGGACTGCGTGAAATCGAAGGCGTCGTCGAGGCTCGCCGCGCGGCCGTCCGTATAACCCTTTGACGTCGGCCCGATGCTGCCGGCTGGAATGCCGTAGACCTCTTCGATGAACCGCAAGATGCTGCCGTACTCGTACTGGACGTGCGAAACGTAGCCCTGTTTTGCATAGGGCGAGATGATGAGGCACGGAACGCGAATGCCGAGGCCGCGATAATCCGGTTGCGGCGGCGCGGCGTTATCGTAAAATCCGCCCCAGTCGTCCCAGACGACGATGATCGCGCTCGTAGGCCAGTACGAGCTCTCGCCGACCGCGTTGACGACCGAAGCGACCCATGACGGGCCGGCGTCGCCGTGGTACGCGGGGTGATCCGAGTCCGCGTGGCTCGGCGTCACCCAGTCGACCGAGGCCAACTGACCGTTCTGCGCGTCTGTTAGAACCGTCGTCTGAGGCGCGACGACGTTCCCCGTCCAGTCGGAGCCGTAGCGAACGTACTTGATCGCCTCAAACGGCTCCCACATCCCGCCGTCGAGCACCTTCGTTGCATAGATCTTCCACGAGACGCCGGCGCCGTCGAGCACTTGGGCGATCGTATTGAACTGATCGAAGCACGGGAACGGTCCGGTGTAGTGAACGTGCCGATTCGGCGTGAGATAATCGCTCTTCGTTCCCGGAGGCGCGTCGCAATCGTCGGGCGCCTTCGACGGGAAGTTCACCTCGGCTTGGTTGGGGAGTTTGATATCGTCCGTGCCCGCGATCAGCGTGAGATGACCGGTGAAGCTGCCGCCGAACTCGGTCGGAAACATCTCGTCGGCGAGCACGTACTGCTGCGCCATCGTCCAATACGGTTGAATGTCGGCCCGATCGATGTAGTCGTAGGCCTCGTACTGACCGTTCTTAGTACCGTACTTGGTGAAGCCGTCCATCTGGCCTTTGTTCCAATCAACCATGGACGACGTCCAGTTATGCTGCAGGTCGGGATTGTTCTTAAACGTGTCTTGATGGAGCGCGACGAGCTGATCGCCTGGAGGGCAAGCCGACGTCGTAAGCCGGCGTATCGCCCGCGCTTTGCCCGGCGGCGGCGAGGCGCATCCCGTCAGCGGCGCATTCGCTCCGGGATAGCCGGCGAAGAAATTTTCAAAGCTCCGATTCTCTTGAATGATGACGATGACGTGCGAGAGGTATTGGCTCGCCGACGATCGGTGAAATCCGGCCGGCGGCATCGCGCCGGGCGCGCCGCTTGGCTGCTGCCAGCTGCACGCAGCGAGCGTGAAAGCGGCCGCCGCGCAGACGCCGAACCCACAGCGACCGAAGCCCTGACTCATAAATCTGCCCTGCCTCCTAGAAGCGCGAGGTTGATGGGCGCGTAGCTTCGTCGCCCTGTGCGAGGTCTCTTACCGTCGAAAGCGCGGCCTCCGATTTATGAGGGAGGCGGGCTCGGCGGGGCCGCGGAAACGGTCGCCATGATTCCGCGGTTCGCTGCAGCACTCGCGCTGCTTGCGGTCGCCGGTTGCGCCGGCGCATCGCAATCGTTGCCGTACATGCGGAGCGACGCCGCGTTTCGCGCCGTCAACGCGACGGGAGCCGGAAAGATCGAGCACGTGATCTACATCGTGCAAGAGAACCGCAGCTTCGACAATCTCTTCCAAGGCTACAAGGGGGCCGACACCGTCTCGAGCGGCAAGAACTCGAACGGCCAGACGATCGCGCTCCAGCCGGTCTCGCTCTCGACCGTCTACATCATCGACCACTCGGCGTATGCAATGTTCTCCGCGTGCAACGGAACGGGAAGCCTGCCGGGCACCGATTGTCAGATGAACGGGTTCAACAACGAAGGGGCGTACGGAGGGCCCGCAAACCCCGAGTACGTTTACGTGCCGCACAGCGAGTCCAAGCCGTACTTCGACATGGCGCGCGAATGGGTCGTCGGCGACCGGATGTTTCAGTCGCAACTCGACGAGAGCTTCGTCGCGCACCAGTACGTGATCGCGGCACAAGCGCAGGGCAGCGACGACCTTCCCTACGGCCCGCTCTGGGGCTGTGCCGGCGGACCGGGCGACACCGTCGCGACGATCACGCAGAATCGCAATCCAGACGGACCGCGGCAGCAGGCTTGCTTCGACTACCAGACGCTCGGCGACGAGCTCGACAACGCCGGCCTATCGTGGCGCTTCTACGCGCCGCACTACGGAGACGACGCCGGCGGAAACGGCGGCACGTGGTCGGCCTATCAGGCCGTGAGACATATCTTCTACGGGCACGATTGGAAGAAAGACGTCGTTTCGCCGAACTGGAAGTTCATCACCGACGTGCGCAAAGGGTACCTCGCGAACTTCACGTGGATCACGCCCGAGTGCGCGGAGTCGGATCACCTCGAGTGCGGCGGCGGCTACGGCCCGTCGTGGGTCTCGGCAATCGTCGATACCGTCGGCGCGAGCAAGTTTTGGGACTCGACCGCGATCTTCGTGCAGTGGGACGATTGGGGCGGTTTCTACGATCACGTCGCGCCGCCGTACGAGGATTACGACAGCGTCGGCTTCCGCGTACCTTTACTCGTCATCTCGCCGTACGCGAAGAAGCATCACGTCTCGAAGGTACAGTACGAGACGGCCAGCGTGTTGCGATTCGCCGAGGATCTCTTCGGCCTATCGCAACTCTCTGCGGCGGACGCTCGCGCAACCTCGCCCGCCGCCGATTGCTTCGACTTCTCGAAGAAGCCGCGCCCGTTCGTGAAGATCGCCGCCCCGTATCCGCCGAAGTTTTTCATCGGCCACCGCTTCGATAACAGCTACTTCGCGCCCGACTACGAATGACGCAGGCGGTGCTACTTCTGCAGCACCGCCTGGACCTCGAGCTCGATGCGGATGTCGTCGCCGACCACCACGCCGCCGGTTTCGAGCGCGGCGTTCCACGTGAGGCCGAAGTCCTTTCGGTTGATCGTCGTCGAGGCGCTGTAGCCGATGCGCTGACCGCCCCACGGATCGGGCGACCGGCCTTCGAACGCGGCCTCGAGTGCGACTTCGCGCGTTACGCCGTGAATCGTAAGGTTGCCGTGAACGGTAAAATCGCCGGGATCGCCCTCGATGCGCGTGCTGACGAACTCGATCTCCGGATACTTCTCAACCTCGAAGAAGTCGGCCGACTTTAAGTGCGCGTCGCGCTGGGGTTCCCTGGTATCGATCGTCGTGGCGTCAATGCGCGCCGCAACGGCGCTCGGAACGTCGCTGCCGGCCGGAATCTCGATCGAGCCGGCTACGCCGCCGAACCTGCCGCGTACCTTCGTGATCATCAGGTGGCGGACGACGAACTCGACCGTCGTGTGGGCCGGGTCTATGGCGTAGGTGGTCTTCTCGGCGATCTGGGTGCCCATTCGTATCTCCTTGCCGCCTTGTCCGCGGCGGCGTTGTGTGGTAAAGTTGCAATAGTAACTTTTTCATACCAACATGCCTAACGCAAGTAGGCACCCGAAAGTGGTATAGTAACCTAATGGTAACTGCTGAACTAGAACCGAAGGCTCCGGCCTTCGAGCGCCACTGCCCGATTCGGCTCGTGCTCGATCGCATTGCCGACAAGTGGACGGTCATGATGATGAGCCTGCTCGCCGACGGCAAGCCGCGACGCTTCAACGATCTCCGCCGCAACGTCGAGGGCATCTCGCAGAAGATGCTGACGCAGACGTTGCGCGACTTGGAGCGCGACGGTCTCGTTGTGCGGACGGTCTACGCCCAGGTTCCCCCGAGAGTGGAGTATGCACTGACGCCGCTCGGCATAACGCTCTGCGGCCCAATCGGTGAACTCGGCGAATGGGCGGTCGCGCACGTCGACGAAATCAAACGAGCGCAAGCGAAATTCGACGCCCGTTAGCGTTGCGGGAACGGCCCACGGCCAACGCCAGAGCGAGCGCGATTTCTTTGCGCATAGCGGTCCAGGTTGGGTGAGGGAAGTTGGTGGAGCTGTCGGGGTACTGCCCCCCGAGTCCAAGAAACCTGACCGGCGCGTTCTCCAGGCTCAGCTTCGAATTTGTCTTGATCGAACGTACGCCTCGAAGCGTGGCTTACCGTCCGCTGCAGATCCTTGTTCTCGCACGAGCGTCGAATCACGCACCCGTGCCAGCCCGAGTTGATGACCGGAGGGCAGAGTGGTTCGGGCCGACTCTCTGCGTCCGGTGACTAGCCTAGATTAGGCAGCCAGTGCGTATTCGTTGTTGGCAGATATTGCCGTTGCGATCGTTTTAGGAGGGCTCGCAACTCCGCCTGCTGACGCCGACCACGGTCCTCTTGTCGAACCTATTTCAGCCCCAAGACCAATTATAACACAAGCGCCGGCCCCCGGGATTCACGGCGGCCGGCGCTCGTACTCTCCGGGCCGGCCCTACGCGGAGGCCGCCTTCGGTTCCATCATCATCGCGACCAGCGTGCCGATCACCATGATGACCACGGCTCCGATCAGGTCCGCCAGCCAACTCCCGTCGACGTTCGGGGCCCAATGGACCGCGATAGCCAGTAAGACCCAGTTGATGACCACTTGAAAGAGCCCGTGCGTGAGCCACGTGATCGGAAACGAGATCAACCGGAGAATCGGTCCGATCAGCATGTTCACGATGCCGAAGATAACCGCAAGCCAAAAGATCGTCCAGAACCCGTATGCGCCGAATCCCGTGGCCCCAGCGTGATTGTGGAAGCCCGGTACGAGTGAGATTACGAGCCATAAAACGACGGCATTGACGATGAAGCGGAGTAGCAGATGCATTCTATTCTCCTAGTGCAGCCTTGACGCGCGACGCCAGTTCCGGCGTCATCCCCTTTACTGCAACGATCTCATCGAGACTAGCCCTCTTGACCGCTGCCACTGACCCGAAGGCCGCTAGTATTCGCTTCTTGCGAACCGGCCCTATACCTTCGAGCGAGTCGAGCGCGGACTGCATCATGGATTTCGAGCGCCTCTGTCGATGGTAGGTCACGGCGAAACGATGCGCCTCATCGCGAACGCGCTGTATGAGGTGCAAGCCGGGGGAGTTCGGCGGCAGGACGATCGGCTCGGACTGATGCGGCAGGTAGAGCCACTCGTGCTCTTTCGCCAATCCGGCAACGGCGAGGCCGGTCATGTCGAGATCCTCGAGCACCTCGACGACCGCGCTGAGCTGCCCCTTGCCCCCGTCGATCAATAGCAAATCGGGCTTCTTGTTAAATTTCTCTCTCTTCGCGAGCTCTCGCTCCATCGGCGTCTCGGTGCGATCGGTCTCGCGACGCAGATAGCGCAGGCGGCGCCGCAGCGTCTCCTGCATCATCGCGAAGTCGTTCGGCCCGCGGTCGTATTGGATTTTGAACTTGCGGTACTCGCTCTTCTTCGCCCGGCCTTCGACGAAGACGACCATCGAGGCGACCGGGTTCGTCCCCTGGATGTTCGAAACGTCGTAGCACTCGATGCGATGCGGCGGCTCGGGCAGCTCGAGCGCGTCGGCGAGATCGGTGAGCGAACGCGCCTGCGCCGTCTCTTGCACCTCTTGGTGCGCCAAGTAGGCCTTGAGGTTCTGTTCCGCGTTCCTCGCGACGAGACGCATGTACTCGGCGCGCGCGCCGCGCTGCGGCTGGAGAATTCGTACGCGCTGACCCTTGACGCTCGAAAGCCAAGATTCGATCGTCTCTCGTTCTTCGGGAAGCGCCGCGACGAGGATCTCCTTCGGAACCGCGGCGGCCGCCGCGCGAGCCGTCGAACGGCGCGTTTCGGGGACGGGAGCCTGGTTGTCGCGCGCGACGCGCGCGGGCGAGAGCGCTTTTTCCTCCGGCGCCGCGGCCGTGCGCGCCGTGTAGAACTGCTTGAGAAACTCTCCCGTGAGCACCGCGTCGGATTGTTCGTAGACGCCGTCGAGAACGAAGTACTCCTGCCCGATGAGCTTGCCCCCGCGCACGAGGAAGACTTGCATGCACGCCTGTCCCTGCGCGCGCGCGATCGCGACGAGGTCCATGTCGAGGCGCGACTTCCAAACGACTTTCTGGCCTTCGGTGACGCGCCGTACGCGGACGATCCGGTCGCGCAGACGCGCGGCCGCCTCGAAGTTGAAATGCTCGGCAGCTTCGGTCATCTCGTGCTGGAGGCGCGCGAGCAGCGATTCCTGCTTGCCCTCGAGGAAGAGCGTCACCTCATCGATGGTGCGGTCGTATTCTTCTTCCGTCTGATACGCGACGCACGGCGCCAGGCACCGCTTGATGTGATACTGCAGGCAGGGCCGCTTGCGCCGCCCGTCGATCGGCTCGCGGCAGGTGCGCAAGGGAAAGACGAGCCGCACGAGGTCGATCAGCTCTCGAAGGCCGTGCGCGTTCGTATAAGGACCGAAGTAGCGGGCGCCGTCGTTTCGCACGAAACGGGTGAAGACGACGCGCGGAAACGGTTCGTTCGTTACCTTTAAATATGGGTAGCGCTTGTCGTCGCGCAGCCTCACGTTGAAGGGCGGCTGATGGCGCTTGATGAGGTTCGCTTCGAGAATCAGGGCCTCGATCTCGTTCGTGACGACGATCGTTCGCACGTCGGCGACCCGCTCGACCATCGCGGCGGTCCGCGTGTGGTGCGCCGCGCCCTCTTGGAAGTACGACCGTACGCGCGAGCGCAGGGAGATCGCCTTTCCGATATAGAGAATCTCGTCGTCGCGCCCAACCATCATATAGACGCCCGGCGCGTCCGGGATCTGTGCGAGCCGTGCGGCGAGCGTCACCCCGCGCCTGCGGGACGCGCCCGCTTCCGCATGACGACGACCGTCGCGACAACCGCGACGACCGCGACGCCCAAGACGACGAATCCGCCGCGGCGCAGCAGCGGGAGCACTGCGTCTATGTGCGCGCCGAGCGCGCCGCCGAGCAGCACCAAGAACGTGCAGAATATCAGCGAGCCGAGGAACGTCCAGAGATAGAAGAGCGCGAGGTTCATCTCGGCGATGCCGGCCGGGATCGCCACGACGCCGCGCAGCACCGGGAGAAAGCGGCAGACGAAGATCGTAAAGGTCCCCCACCGCTCGAAGAAGCCGTGCATTCGCATCAGGCGATCGTGCGTCAGGTGAACGTACTTTCCGTATCGCTCGATCAATGGAAAACCGCCGAATCTCCCGATCGCGTAGCCGATCGAGCCGCCGGCAAGCTCGCCGGCCAAGGAGACGAGGATCGTCAGCCACAGGCTGCTCAAATGGCCCGTCGTCGTGAGCGCGCCCGCCAGCGGCAGGATGATCTCGGTTCCGACCGGGAGCCCCAGATTCCCCAACGCCAGGCCTGCAAAGAGTCCCGCATAGCCGTAGTGATCGATGAGCGCGACGATGGCTTGCTGCAGGTGCTCCACCAGGGTCGTTACTCGACGGGTGAAGCGGTGTTTCGCGTCGAGGCGCGGCGCAGGATCTCGGCAGCCGAGCTTCCGCCCTCTAATCGAAGCGCCTCAAAAAGGTCGAACGGACCGATCTCGCGCGTCCCGGCGCGCTCCTCCGCGAGCGCCACGATCCTTCGAAGCCGCGGCGTGATGAGAATGCCCTCCCAGAGCCGGTCGTCCCCGGTGCCGAGCCGCCGCCGCACTTCGGCGTGCACCTCCGGCACGTCTATGCCGTCGGCGTCGAGCGCGCGCAGCATCGCCGGATCGCGCTCTTCGAGCAGAGCAACCAGCAAGTGTTCCGCACCGACGTAGTAGTGGCTATGATTCCGGCACTCTTGCTCCGCTATGCGGAGCACGCGTCGCGCCGCGGGGTTGAAGTTCGAGAACAATATCTTTCGGTCAGGACGGAAGGGAGAATATCGGGGCGACACGATTTGAACGTGCGACCTCTTCGTCCCGAACGAAGCGCTCTACCAAGCTGAGCCACGCCCCGAGGAACTCCTGGGCTTTCGCAGGGCTCGGCCGCCCTCCTTCCTAAGGATTCGTTCGCCATTCATGAGATATCTAATCGTAGGGTGCGGACGAGTCGGGTCGGCACTCGCGAAGCTCCTGGACTCCGACGGACATGAGGTCATCGTCGTCGACGAAAACGCCGGCGCGTTCAAGCGTCTCGGCTCGCAATTCAAAGGGCACGAAGTCGTCGGCACCGGGATAGACTACGACGTTCTCAAGCGAGCGGGCGCGGCGAACGCCGACGGCTTCGTCGCCGTCACCAACGGCGACAACCGCAACATCATGGCCGCGCTGATCGCGCAGCGCATGTTCAAGATCAAACGGATCGTCGCGCGCATCTACGATCCGCCGCGCGGACAGATGTATCGCGAGCTGGGCGTGCAGACGGTCTGCCCGACGACGGTCGGCGCGAAGATGATCCGCGACGTTCTCATCGGTGCGCCCTGGGAGTCGCAGACCTTCGACCTCGGCAAACTCACCTCGCTCAACGCGGTCGTCGGACCGGCCGACGCCGGCAAGCGCATCGCGGACGTCGAAGAGGCCGGCCGGATCCGAATCGCCGCACTGCGGCGGAAGGACCGCGGCGTCGTCGTCGCGTCGAGCGATCTCGTGCTCGAAGAAGGCGACGAACTCAACGCCGTCGTCGCACCGGAAGCGATCAGCGACTTCGCGCGCCGCTTTCCCGACGTCTCGCCCCGTCCGAAGGTCTCGGCGTAGCGATGTTCGTTCTCGTCGTCGGCGGCGGTAAGGTCGGCACCTATCTCACGCGCGCGCTGCTCGCGCAGGGCCACGAGGTCGTCGTCATCGAGAAGGACGAGCGCAAGGCGAAGATGCTCGAACGCTCGATCGATCGGAAGGCGACCGTGGTCGGCGACGGGTGCGACCCGCTCGTGCTCGAGGCCGCGGGGGTCAGTCGCGCCGACGTCGTCGTCGCGGATACCGGCGACGACGAAGATAACCTCGTCGTCGTCCTGCTCTCGAAACGTAAGTCGAAGGCGCGCTGCATCGCCCGCGTCAACAATCCCGCAAACAAGGCGATCTTCAACTCGCTCGACGTGGACGATCCCGTGATCGTCATCTCCTCGACGGAACTGATTCTCGACGTGCTCAACGAGCACGTCAACGCCTCGAAGTATCGCTCGATGCTCGAAACGATGCACCTCTTCGGCAAGGGCGACATGCAGTTGGTCAAAGTGGCGGTGCCGGAGCGGTCGCCGGTCGAGGGCAAGCGGCTCGCCGAGATTGATTTCCCGCACAACTCCGTCGTCGTCGCCGTGGACCGCCCCGATCGCGATCTCGAGATCCCGACCGGCGACACGACGCTCCACGCCGGCGACGCGATGATCGTGATCGTAAAGAACGGCGCGGCGGAGCGAATCCGCGCGATCCTCGGCGCGTAGGTTTCTCTAGATATAGCCCCTGCGCAGCGCGACGACCGCGGCTTGCGTTCGATCGGCAGCCGATAATTTCTCCAGTATGTCGCGGATGTGCCCCTTCACCGTGCCGAGGCCGATGTGCAGCATCTCTGCGATCTCCGCGTTCGCTCGCCCGTCGGAGATCAAGCGAAGGATCTCGGTCTCGCGCGGCGTGAGCGGCGATATCGCGGCATCGGCCGGCTTGGAACCCGAGAACTTCGCTAGCACGACGTGCGCGATGCGCGGATCGAAGTACGCGCCGCCCTCGCTCGCAATGCGGACCGCCTCGACGATTCGCTCGGGCTCCGAGCTCTTCAGGCAGTACGCATCGGCGCCCGCCGCGAGCGCGGCGAGCACCTCGTCTTCGAAGTCGATCATCGTAACGATGACCACGCGGGTCGCCGGAAGCTCCGCGCGTACGCGCTTCGTCAGCGCCACGCCGTCGAGGACGGGAATGCCGATATCTATCACGGCCACGTCGGGGCGCTCGCGAGCGATCGTCTCCCACCCGGCTCGGCCGTCCGCCGCCTCGGCGACGACGTCGAAGGCACCTTGCAAGGCGGTGCGCAGCCCCGCACGCGTCAGCGCGTGATCCTCGACGATCGCGACGCGCTTCTTCACGCCGTCACTCCGGCGCAGCCGGCAACGTCATCGTGAAGACGCTGCCCTGGGGTTCGCGCGGTCCATACGCGACGCTTCCGCCGTCTTTCTCCGCAATCCGCTTGACGATGTAGAGGCCCAGACCCGCGCCCGACCCGGAATGGCCGCCGCGAAAGCGTTGGAAGAGTCCGCTGCGGCGCTCCGATGCGACGCCGTACCCGTCGTCCTCGACGGCGACCGTCACCGCCGTACCGCGAGAATCGCCTCGAACGACGACGTGGCCGTCTCGCGGCGTCGCATCGAGCGCGTTCGCCACGAGGTTTGCGATGGCGCGGCGGAGTTCGTGCGGATCGCCGAGCGCCGGCAGTTGCCGGGCCGGCACGTCGGAGGTGAGTTCGATCCCCTTCACGTCGGCGATCGGACGCAGTTCGGAGACGATGCGCCGAACCAGCTCGGCGCAATCCACGCGCTCGCGCAACGTCGATGCCTCGCCGGCCTCATAGCGGGCGACGAGCAGCAGCGTCTCGACGAGGCGGCGCTCGTCGTCGTTCGCCGCAAGCGCGGTCTCCAATATTTCGCGGTAACCGTCGGGCAGTTCGCCGTACGCGCCTGCCAAGGCTTGATTCATCGTAACGTGCGACGCGGCCAACGGCGTGCGCAGATCGTGCGCCAGCGCGTAGACGATGTCGCGGATGACGGAGTTGCGCCCGGCTAGCTCGTCCTTCTGTCGCGCGATTTCTTCGTTGCGCTCTCCCAGTTGCGTGAAGAGCTGCGCCTGTTCCAACGCCATTGCCGCCTGCTGGGCGAAGGCTCGCATCGTCGCGATGGCGTCGGAGACGAACGTCTCGCCGGCGTCCACCGACGCGATGAGCACGTGCTCCGCAGCGCCGGTTCCGGCAATCGGCGTGACGATCGCCGCGCTCGCGCCGAGCACGTCGAGGGTCGCGCGGCCGAGCATATCGTCGGCCGTCACCTCGAACACGTCGTCTGCCTGGCCCGCGCGGGCGACGAGCGACGCGATTTCGACCGAGAGTGCGCGGCGTTCGACGGTAATGTCGGCGTCGCCGCGCGCGTACGAGAGCACGAGCGACGGGCCGAAGAGCGACTCGCGGACGACGAGCGCGGCACGGGAGGCGCGCAACAGTTCGACCGACTCACGCGTGACCGCCCGCCGCACGAGCTCGACGTTGAGCGTCTCGCGCACGCGCCCGGTCGCCTCGCGCAGCGCCTTCTCGATCTCGATCTGTCGCATTCGCCCGGCCGAGACGCCGGCTTCCCGGGCGTACTCTTGCGCCCGCATGCTCAAATAGCCGACGAGAACGAAAGATGCTGCCAAAAGCAGCCGGTCGCCGACGGCGATGCCGTTCCACTGATGCCCGGCTTGGATTCCGTTCACGTATCCGGCGACGGCGTTCGCGATTTCGGCAACGATGACGAGGTTGGTCGTCAGCCTCCCTCGCAGCGTCAGGCTGCTGAGCGCGATCGGCCCGTTAAAGAGGATCGCCACGATGAAGAGTTGCGGCGTCAGCAGATCGACGATACACGCGATGACGAGCAAGCCGTAACAGAGCCAGGCCATCGCGCCGGACTTCGGGCCGAGCCGCGGGGGCGCCTTGCCTGCCGCGGAGAACGCTGCGGAGTGGATCGCACCGCAAAGGCGGAGGAACTGCTGCGCGAACTCGGGGGACGCGCTCGTCTCGTCGTTTATGTTGCGAGCGCTCCGGGATCGGGCAAGACGCGCCGCCTGCTCGAGGACGCGCGACGGCTCGCCGCCGACGGTAAACGCATCGCGATCGGCTGGGTCGAGACGAAAGGCCGCCCCGACCTCGAGCGTATGGCCGCCGGACTGCCCCGAATTCCGCCGCGCACCGTGAGCATCGGCGAGCGCACCTTCGAAGATTTCGACTACGAGGCCGCGCTGCGCGAGAAGCCCGACGTCGTCGTTCTCGACGAACTCGCGCACGATAACCTCGGCGACGCCACGCACGCCAAGCGCTGGCAGGACGCGCTCGCCTTGAAAGAACACGGCATCGGCGTCATCGGCGCTTTCAACATTCAACACCTCGAGAACGTAGCGCCGACCGCCGAGGCGCTCATCGGTTACCCCGTGCGCGAGATCATCCCGCTCTCGTTTCTGCAGGCGGCCGACGAGGTCGTCGCGCTTGACGTATCGCCGCAGCTCCTGCAGAATCGCGTTCGCGCCGGCAAGATCGTCAACGAGCAGGACGTCGAGCGCGCGCTCAACGGCGTCTTCAAGGAACAGACGCTCTACATGCTGCGCGAGTTGCTGCTGCGAACCGTCGACAGCCTCGCGCTTCCAGCCGTAAAGGCGGCGCGCACGTCGATCGCGGCGGCGTTCGTCTACCCGAACATGGACGACGTGCACTATCTCAAGCGCGTCGCCGCGATCGCCGGCGCCCTCGATCTCGGCCTCGAGGTCGTGCCGGTGCGCGGCGTCGATCGCGTCTCCTTGGAACGCGTCACGCGTGAGATCGGTGCGGAGATGCTGCACGAGTCGCCCGATCCCGCGAGCATGCCCGGCGACGCGCTGCGAGCCTCGCTCGTCGCTCTGCCGAACGGCCGCATCGCCGCCAAGCTCGCGAACGCGCCGCTTCCCTACGATCTCTTCATCGCAGGGGCGGGCCAGACGTACCTCGGCGAAAACCCCGCGCGCTCCCCGTACTCGCACACCGCGGGCGACCGGCTGCGCGTCGGCTACGGCAAGTTAACGGTCTACGTCGGCGCAGCGGCGGGAGCGGGGAAGACCTACGCGATGCTCGACCGCGCCCACCAACTCAAGGCGGAGGGCGTCGACGTCGTCGTCGGCTTCGTCGAGACGCACGGGCGCAAGGAGACGGCCGCGCTGCTCGACGGCCTCGAGATCGTGCCCGAGAAACGAGCGAGCGAAAACGGGATCGTCTATCGGGAGTTCGACCGCGACGCACTCATCGCGCGGCGGCCGCAGGTCGCCCTCATCGACGAGCTGGCGCACACGAACGCTCCGGGCTCGATCGCCCCGAAGCGTTTTTACGACGTTCTCGCGGTCCTTCGCGCCGGAATCGACGTCATCACGACGCTGAACGTTCAGCATCTGGAGGGATTGGGCGATACGATTCTGCGCCTCACCGGGACGGTCGTGCGCGAGACGCTGCCCGACGGAATTCTCGCCCTCGCGGACGAGGTGATCCTGATCGACGTGACGCCGGAGACGCTACGGCAGCGCTTGCGCGAGGGAAAGATCTATCCCCCGGATCGCTGCGAGGCGGCGCTGGCCAACTTCTTCCGGACCGAGAATCTCTTCGCGCTCCGCGAGCTCGCCCTGCGCGAGGCGGTTCGCGCGCGCCGCCGCGAGCGCGTAGCGTCGCCGTTCGAGCGCCTCCTGCTCTCGGTCGGATCCCGCGAGATCGACGTGCCGATGATCGCGCGCGCCAGCCGCGTCGCGGCCCGGCTCGCGATCGATTTCGCGATCGCCCACGTCGCTGCGCCCGGCTCGAAGAAGAATCCGGCGGTCGTCGAAGCGATGCGTGCGGAGGCGCGCAAGAGCAACGCCGAATGGATCGACGAGGTCGCCGACGACGTGCCCAAGCGTCTGATCGAGATCGCAAGAGCGCGCCCAGAGACGACCATCGCGCTTGCGGGAACGCAACGCGCTCCTCGTTTCCTGCAGCGCCCTTCGTTTTCGCGCCGCCTGCTCGACGCCGGCGCACGCGAACTACTCGTTCTGCTTCGCGCAGTCTCACCCTAAGCCGTCCGTGTCACCCCGCCTTGTCACCCCGGCCTGTCACCCTGAGCGGAGTCGAAGGGCGAAGGGCGATATCACCCCGACTTGTCACCCTGAGCGAAGTCGAAGGGCGAAGTGCGATATCACCCCGACTTGTCACCCTGAGCGAAGTCGAAGGGCTGAGCCAAGTCGAAGGGCGACGTCACCCCGACTTGTCACCCTGAGCGAAGTCGAAGGGCGAAGGCTAGTTGTTCGAGCGGCTACGCGCAGACGCACGAATATGAAGACGTACTATGTCTACATGCTCCGCTGCGCGGATGGTTCGTTTTACGTGGGCGTTACTAACAATCTCGAGCTCCGATTCGGCCAGCACCAGCTCGGATTGGATCCAAAGTGTTACACGTTTCGGCGGCGCCCGGTGCAGTTAGCCCATTCGTCGGATTTTCGCAACATCGACGACGCGATCGCGTGGGAAAAGCAGCTTAAAGGTTGGTCGCGCGCGAAGAAGGCCGCCCTTGCGGAAAACGATTGGCCGAAGATTCACGAACTCGCCGCTTGCTTAAACGAGACTGCCGCGAAGTGAGACGCCCTTTTGCCCTTCGCCCTTCGCCCTTCGACTTCGCTCAGGGTGACAACTGAAAGTGACAACTGAGAGTGACTACGCCGATGCCCTTTGCCCTTCGCCCTTCGACTTCGCTCAGGGTGACAAGTCGGGGTGATATCGCCCCTTCGCCCTTCGACTTCGCTCAGGGTGACAGCTGAAAGTAAGCTCAGGGTGACGCTGTGGGGGAGTCGAGGGCGAGGTTGAGCTCCAGCACGTTGACGCGCGGCTCGCCGAAGAGGCCGAACGTTCGTCCCTGCACGTGGCGCGCGACGAGCGCGTCGACGTCGGCAAGCGCGATGCGTCGAGCCTTCGCGACGCGAGGCGCCTCCCAGTAGGCCGCCTCCGGAGTAATGTCCGGATCAATTCCGCTGGCGCTCGAGGTCACGAGGTCGATCGGCGGCGGCCCGTTCGCATCGGGATTCTCGCGCTCGAGTTGCGCGATCGTAGCCTTCGTCGCGTCGATGAGTTTCTTCGAGGTCGGGCCGAGGTTCGTTGCACCCGTTGACGTCGGATCGTATCCCTTGCCGGCGGCCGACGGCCGCCCGTGGAAGTACTGCGGCTTCGTCCACAACTGGCCGACGATCCACGATCCGACCACCCTGCCGTCTGCGGTCGCGAGCGAACCGTTGGCCTGCCGCGGGAAGATCACTTGCGCGAGGCCCGTCATCGCGAGCGGATAGATCAGTCCCAGCAGGACGATCGAGACGACGGTAACTCGCAGGGCCGTGCCCATATTCTTGATCATCGTCCGATCCTTACGTCAAGTGCAGCGCCGCGAGAATCACGTCGATCAATTTAATGCCGACGAAGGGAATGATGATGCCGCCGACGCCGTAGACGAGGACGTTCTCAAAGAGCACTCGGTTGGCGCCCTTCGGTTGATATCGGACTCCGCGCAGCGCGAGCGGAATGAGTGCGACGATGATGAGCGCGTTGAAGATAACCGCCGATAGAATCGCGCTCTGCGGCGTCGAGAGACGCATGACGTTCAGCACGGCCATCGCCGGATACGAGACCGCGAACATCGCGGGCAGAATCGCAAAATACTTCGCGACGTCGTTTGCAATCGAGAACGTCGTCAGCGCGCCGCGCGTCATCAGGAGCTGCTTGCCGATCTCGACGACCTCGATCAGCTTCGTCGGGTCCGAGTCGAGGTCCACCATATTCGCGGCTTCCTTCGCGGCCTGCGTGCCGGAGTTCATCGCAACGCCGACGTCCGATTGCGCGAGCGCCGGGGCGTCGTTCGTTCCGTCGCCGGTCATCGCGACGAGCCTGCCCGAGGCTTGCTCCCGCTTGATCAACTCCATCTTCGTCTCGGGGGTCGCCTCGGCGAGAAAGTCGTCGACGCCCGCCTCCTTCGCGATGGTTCCCGCGGTCAGCGGGTTGTCACCGGTGATCATCACCGTGCGGATTCCCATCGCGCGCAGGCGATCGAAGCGCTCTCGCATGTTCGGCTTGAGGATATCTTTGAGGTAGATAACGGCGATGACGAGCGTGTTGTGCGCGAGCAACAGCGGGGTGCCGCCGGCACGCGCGACGCGCTCGATTACGGGAGCGAGGTCGGTCGCGCCGTTCCCGCCCTCTTGCGCCACCCACGCGAGCACAGAGTCTGGAGCACCCTTGCGAATCTTCGTTCCGTCGACGAGATCGAGGCCGCTCATGCGCGTGTACGCGCTGAACGGCACGAATACGGAGCCCTCGGGCGCTCCGCCGTTGCGCGAGCCGAGCTGCTGCGCGAGGGTGACGATCGAACGTCCTTCCGGGGTCTCGTCGGCGAGCGACGAGAGGTAGGCGATGCGCGCCGCATCCTTTGGATCGATGCCGGCCGCGGTGACGATCTCGACCGCCTGACGATTGCCGAGCGTGATCGTCCCGGTCTTGTCGAGCAAGAGGGTGTCGACGTCGCCGGCGGCTTCGACTGCGCGGCCGCTCATCGCCAGCACGTTGCGCTGCATGACGCGGTCCATGCCCGCGATGCCGATCGCGGAGAGAAGTCCGCCGATCGTCGTCGGTATCAGGCAGACGAGCAGCGCGATTAAGACGGTCACGCTCTGGTGCGTCCCGGCGTAGACGGAGTACGGCGCGAGCGTCGCGACCGCGATGAGAAAGATGATCGTCAGACCGGCGAGCAGGATGGATAAGGCGATCTCGTTCGGTGTCTTCTGCCGCTGCGCGCCTTCGACCAAGCGGATCATGCGATCCAAGAAGCTCTCGCCCGGATCGGCGGTAACGCGCACGACGATGCGGTCCGAGAGGACGCGCGTGCCGCCGGTGACTGCGCTTCGATCGCCGCCGGATTCGCGAATTACCGGCGCAGACTCGCCGGTGATCGCCGACTCGTCGACGGTTGCGGCGCCCTCGAGCACCTCGCCGTCGGCCGGAATGATCTCGTTCGCCTCGACGACGAACCGGTTGCCCTTGCGCAGCGAGGCGCCCGCGACTCGCTCCTCCGTTCCGTCATCGCGCAGCAGTCGCGCGTAGGTGTCGGATTTCGTGCGCCGCAGCGCGTCGGCTTGCGCCTTACCGCGCCCCTCGGCGACCGCCTCGGCGAAGTTCGCGAAGAGCACCGTAAACCAGAGCCACGCGGCGATGGCGAAGTCGAAGCCCGCCGTTCCGCCGTGCCGGAGAACGTCGCGCGTGAAGAAGATCGTCGTCGCCGCCGCTCCGACCTCGACGACGAACATCACCGGATTGCGCGCCTGCCAGCGCGGATCCAGCTTCTTGAACGCATCGCCGAGCGCGCGCGAGACGATCGCGCGATCGAAAAGAGAGCGCGCTCTCGGTCGGCGTTCCAAACGTCGCCGGCTCAGCATTAAAACGTCTTTCCTTGGCCGAGCAGCAAGTGCTCGACGATCGGCCCGAGCGAGTCGGCCGGCAAGAACGTCAGCGCGCCGACGATGACGATCACGCCGATCAACAGGGCAACGAATATCCCCGAGTGCGTCGTGAACGTGCCGACGCTCTCGGGAACCGACTTCTTGCCGGCGAACGCACCGGCCAACGCGAGCGCCGGAACGGCCACGGCGAAGCGGCCGAACATCATGTTGACGCCCGTAAGTAGGTTATAGAAGAGGCTCGGGCCCAAGCCCGCAAACGCGGAACCGTTGTTCGCGTTCGTCGAGGTGAACGCGTAGAGAATTTCCGAAAACCCATGCGGACCGGCGTTACTGAGCGTCGCCGTGCCCGCCGGAACGACCGCGGCCACGGCGGTCGGAACGAGCGAGAGGATCGGGGTCACGAGCGCGGCGAGAATCGCAAACTGCACCTCTCGGCGCTCGACCTTCTTCCCCAACAATTCGGGCGTCCGGCCGACCATCAAGCCGGCGATGAAAACCGTCAGCACGACGAAGACGATCATGCCGTAGAGGCCGCTGCCGACGCCGCCGAAGACGATCTCGCCGAGTTGCATGTCCACGAGCGGAATCAATCCGCCCAGCGGCATGAACGAGTCGTGCATCGAGTTCACCGCACCGCACGACGTGTCGGTCGTCACCGTCGCGAAGAGAGCCGAGGCCGAGATGCCGAAGCGGCACTCCTTCCCCTCCATGTTGCCGCCGGCCACGCCGAGTTGATGCACGAGCGGATTTCCCGCCGCCTCCGCCCAGTACGCCACCGAGAATCCCGCAAAGAAGAGAATCGCCATCGCTGCAAAGATCGCCCAACCTTGCCGCGTGTCGCGCACCATCTTGCCGTACATGTACGTCAGCCCGCCGCCGAGCGAGAAGATCAGCAGCATTTCGACGAGATTGGTCAGCGGATTCGGGTTCTCGTTCGGCGACGAGGAGTTCGCGTTGACGAATCCGCCGCCGTTGGTGCCGAGCTCCTTGATGACCTCTTGCGAGGCCATCGGGCCGCCGGTGATCGTCTGCGCGAAGCCCTCGAGCGACTTCACGCTGTCGTATGCGTGGAAGTTCTGTGGGACGCCCTGCGAGACGAGAAAGAGCCCGACGAAGATCGAGAGCGGGAGCAGCACGTAGAGCGAGCAGCGCGTGAGGTCTACCCAGAAGTTTCCGAGCGTCTTCGTCGTCGTTCTGACGAGGCCGCGTACGACCGCGACCGCGATCGCGATGCCGGCTGCAGCCGAGACGAAGTTATGCCAGGCCAGGCCGGCCATCTGCGAGAGATAACTCATCGCCGTCTCGCCCGAGTAGAACTGCCAGTTCGTGTTCGTCGTGAAGCTGACGGCGGTGTTCCACGCGAGATCGGGGGTCATGTTGTCGACGTGCGCCGGATTGAAAGGGAGCCATTTTTGCGTGCGCAGCAGCACGTAGAGATAGACGAGCCCGATCAGCGAGAACGCGAGCATCGAGAGCGCGTAGCCATACCACGTCATCTCCTCGTCCTCGCGCACTCCGCAGAGGCGATAGACGAGCCGCTCGAGCGGCCGGAGCACCGGCGTGAGCAACGTACGCTCGCCCTCGAAGACGCGCGCCATGTACGAGCCCAGCGGTTTGGTGAGCGCGAGGACGATCACAAAGAAGACGCCGGCCTGAATCCAGCCGATCGCCGTCATCTCAAAACCGCTCCGGGCGGAGCATCGCGGCGACGAGGTAGCCGAGCGCGGCGATCGTCAGAATGAGGCCGACCGTATCGTCGAATCCCACGCTAAACCCTCTCGCAGCCCGCAACGTAGAGCTCGAGGAGCACGAACGAAACGATCGTCAGGGCGACGACGGCGATCTCGATCAGCACGACTTTAGGATACCGGGGGCCGCTGCGGCGCGCCATCCGCCGATCGGATGATCCGAACGGCGGATACGAGGCAGAGGCACGCCGCTCTATAATGAGGGCCATATGATGCATCGTCTCATCGCGACGGCAGGCCTCGTGTCGAGCCTCGCCGCGACGTGCGCCAACGCGGCCGCACAAGCCTCGCCGGCTCCGGCGCCGAGTCCAACCCCAAGCGCTCCCGCCGATCCCTGCGGCTCGCTGCTCTCGATCGTCAATCGGCCGACGGTCACCACCGGCGTCTGCACCGTTCGGCCCGGCCACGTCCTGCTGGAGAACGGTTACACGAACACGACGACGACGGGAACCGGCGGCGGCAGCAGCGCGCTCTATCCTCAGTCGGTGTTGCGCGTCGGAACGTTCGACCCTCACCTCGACTTCGAATTCGGCTTTCCCAGCGCCGAGACGTCGTCGGTCGGGCAGCCCCGGATCACCGGCGCGACCGACATTAGCCTCGCGTCGCGGTACGAACTCGGATATAGCGCGAGCGGATGGTGGGGCATCTACGGCGCCGTCACGATGCCGACGGGCAGCAAGGCGTTCACCGCGGGCAACGCGCAGTTCACCGGCGATCTCGACGGCGCGTACGCAATCAACTCGGAGTTCAGCCTCGCGGGCACGCTGAGCTTCAACGCGTTCAGCGCCGCGAACGCCGCCGGCCTCGCGCAGTCGTACTTCGCGTTCGTTCCCAGTCTCGAACTGAGCGCTGCGCTCCCGGGCGGTCCGTCGCAGATCTCGGCGGAGTACGCCTACTTTTCGGCAAGCGGACCGGGCCTGCCGTCGAAGAGTCTCCTGGATTTCATCTATCAGAGGGATTTCGGCAACCACGTGCAGTTCGACGTCGAGTACGGCTTCTCGCCGACGACGATCGACGGCCAGCGCCAGCACTACATAGGCGGCGGCCTCTCGTTCATGAACTAGCGCCGTCGGCGCGAGGCGGGAAAAACGCCGAACGCGGCTAACGCCGCATCATGAATACAGCATCGCCTCCCGTGGATATCGGCAACACCGGCTTCATGCTTCTCTGCGCGAGCCTCGTCATGCTCATGACGCCCGGGCTCGCGTTCTTCTATGGCGGCTTGGTCCAGCGGAAGAACGTCCTGACGATCATGATGCAGAGCTTCATGTCGCTCGGATGGACGACCGTCTTGTGGTTCGCCTTCGGCTACTCCGAAAGCTTCGGACCGGATTGGCACGGCGTCATCGGCAACCCGGGGACCTACGCGCTCCTACGCGGAGTGACGCTCCATACGATGTTCACCGGCAACAACGCCGGCATCCCGCTCGTCGTGCACATCGCGTACCAAATGATGTTTGCGATCATCACACCCGCATTGATCACCGGAGCCTTCGCCAACCGCGTGACGTTTAAGGCGTACTTCTGGTTCCTCACCGGATGGCTGATCTTCGTCTACTTTCCGTTCGTCCACATGTTGTGGAGCCCCGACGGAATCTTAGCAAAGTGGGGCGTTCTCGACTTTGCCGGCGGCATCGTCGTCCACGCGTCGGCCGGCTTCGCGGCGCTCGCCTCGGTTCTCTATGTGGGACGGCGCCACGTCGTCGACAACAGACCGCACAACGTTCCGCTCATCGCGCTCGGGACGGGTTTGCTCTGGTTCGGATGGTACGGATTCAACGCCGGCTCGGAGTTGCGCGTCGACGCCGTCACGGCGTCGGCGTTCCTCAACACCGACATCGCCGCGTCGTTTGCGGCGGTCGCGTGGCTTCTCGTCGAGTGGACTCGCGGACGACAGCCGAAGTTCGTCGGACTTCTCACCGGCGCGGTCGCCGGCCTCGCGACGATCACGCCGGCCGCCGGATACGTCTCGCCGACGACGGCGGTCATCATCGGCATCGCGGCCGGCGTGGTCTGCTACTTCGCGGTCGCGCTGAAGAACCAACTCGGCTGGGACGACGCGCTCGATGTCTGGGGCGTCCACGGTGTCGGCGGATGCTTGGGCATCATCCTGCTCGGCGTCTTCGCTTCCACGCTATGGAATCCGAACGGTGCCGACGGCCTGCTCCGCGGAAACCCGTCGTTTCTGCTCAAGCAGTTCGTCGCGGCCGCGGCGTGCAGCGCGTGGGCCTTTACGTTCACGTACGGCATGCTCTGGGCTATCAACCTCGTAACGCGCGTCAAGGTCGACGAGGTCGCAGAGGAGCACGGGCTCGACGTCGCCCTTCACGGCGAAGAAGCCTACCCGCTCGGCGTCTGACGGAGGGTGCGGCGCGCGGCTCGCTCCATCGTGAGCCCGCCCGCCGCGAGCGTCGCGAGCGCCACCGCGAAGGTCGCGTCGACGATCGCTTCGCGATAGGGAAACGACGCCGGAATAGCGAGTGCGAGCGCGAGCGAAAGCCCGCCTCGCACTCCGGCCGTGCGCACGACGGCCATCCACGAACGCGGATAGGGGCCGGGTAAGAGAAACGCGGCGACGGCGAATCTCGCCACGGCGACCGCCGCGATGCACGCTACGGTAAAGACCGGTTCCTCCGCGATCCTGCCGATCTGCAGCGCCGCGCCGACCATGAAAAAGACGAGAACGTTTGCGACGAGCGCCGCGAGGTCCCAGAACGCGTTGACGTCTTCGGCGATGCGCAACGTCAGCCACGAACGCTCGAAGTACCGCAACGCGATGCCGCACGCGATCGTCGCGAAGATGCCGGACAGGTGGAGATACTCGGCCGCGAAGTACGCGCCGTAGGCGCAGAGAACCGTCGCCGCTATCTGCAGCCGCACGTCGCGCGTCCGCCGTAATGCGCGCGCGGCGACGAAGGCGATCGCGATCCCCAGCGCCGTGCCGGCGACCGCGCCCGCAAGCGTGTCGAGGGCGACGAGCGCGATCCCTCCGGCACCGGCGGCGCCGAGCGTCAGCGCGACGAGCGTACCGCGGTAGATCGCGACCGCGACCGCGTCGTTAAAGAGCGCCTCGCACTCGACGATCGTCACGAGCGTCTTGGGAACGCGCAGCCGCCGGAAGATCGCCACGACCGCGATCGGATCGGTAGCGCTGAGAATCGCGCCCGCAAGCAGCGCGGGCCCGAACGGAACGCGCACGATCGCGAGGGCCGCGGCGACGATCAGAGCCGTCAGCACGACGCCGGGTCCGGCAAGCGCAGCGATCGGAATCCACTGCCGCAGGATCGCGCGATAGTTAAGGTTCCAGGCCGCCTCGAAGAGGAGGGCGGGGAGAAAGACGTAGAGCGTCGCGTGGCCGAACGCGTAGGCCAGACGCCCCGGCTCGATGAGACCGTAACCGACCCCCAGCGCGACGACGAGCAGGATCTGCCAGAGTTTCACGTCGCGCGTTAATGCGTGTGGGTGAAGTTGCCGACGCGCGAGAGGGCGGCGATCCGTTCGATCGCGTGGCGCATTCCGATGGCGCGACGGGGACGGCCGACCGCTGCGAAATAGATCGCAGGGTCGATGTTGAGCGTCCGCGTCTGCACCATCGCGACCGGCGCGTCGCGTAAGAACGCCTCCATCGCGGCGAGCTCCTCTTCGTCGTCGGTGACGCCCGGATGCGTCAAGAGGTTCAGGCTGACTCGCAGTCCGCGCGCGATTGCATACCGGACCGACGCGAAGACCTCCTCGAGCCCGTAGCCCTGCGGGCGATAGTACGCGGCGTAGACGCGCGGGCGAAACGAGTTGAGGCTGATGCGGACGGCATCGAGTCCGGCCTCGATGCAACGCTCGAGTTCGGCGGGGCGGCTGCCGTTCGTATTCAGATTGATCGTTCCGTTCGAACGCTTGCGGCGGATCGCTTCGATCGCGCGCGCGATCGCGATCGAGCGCAACAGCGGCTCTCCCTCACACCCCTGTCCGAACGAGACGACCCCGTCCTCCACGCGCTCGAGATGGTCGACGGCAACCTCGGCGAGCTCTTGCGCGTCCGCCTCGGCGGCGATGCGCGCCTGCGGCGACGGAACGCCCGCGTCGGGCTCCTGCTCGGAGATGCAGCCGATGCAGCGCGCGTTGCACCTCGGCGATACCGGAAGCGCCGCTTCGCCGCGCCCCAAAAAGACGTTCTGCGCCGTGAAACAGCCGTACTCGCGCGAGCAGAGCGCGACTTGCCGCAGCACGCGGTTATTCGGGCGCCGCTCGATCCCGCGCGCGACGATGCCTTCCAGTTCTCCCGCCGCGAAACGGCGAGGCTCCCAATCCTCGCTCTCGTCGGTTCGCATCGCGGCGACGTGCAACCGATCGTCCACGACGCAGGCGAAGGAGTATCCGAAGAGCGGCAACGCGGGCGCGTCGCGGGCTTGCGCGAACGCCGGCAGCAGAAGCCGCGTGTACCCGGCGGGGAGCGCGACGGCCATTGCGTTGCGCCCCGCGATCGGCCCGATCGTCGTCAGCGGGCTGCGCCCCGGCAAGACCATCTCGAACGTGCCGGGCGGTGCGGGAATCAATTCCTCGCGCGTCGCCTCGCGAACGACGCCGCCGTCCGCCAGGGGAACCAGGCTCTCGTCGAACGAGATCGCGCCGCGGGCATCGCAAGAAGCGAGCCCGGCGAACGCCGGCTTACCGCGCGCCTGCGCCGGCATCCAGCTCGGTGTCGAAGACGCGCACCGCCGGACCGATGAGATACGCCTCGCCGGACGGGTCGAACTCGACGACGAGGCGCCCGCCGGGAACGAGGAGCGCGACCGGCGAGGTTGCCATCTCGTGTTGCACGGCGGCAGCGGCGCAGGCGACCGCACCGGTTCCGCACGCCATCGTCAATCCGACGCCGCGTTCCCAGTGACGAACGCGCAGCGAGCGTCCATCGCGCGCTGCGACGTGCACGTTGGTGCCGTGCGGGAAGCATCGCTCGCGCTGCAGCGCTTGGCCGATCCGCTCGAGATCGACGGCCTCGACGCGATCGCGAAAGAAGACGACGTGGGGGTTGCCCGCGTCGACGAGCGTGACGTCGCCGATCCCCGCCAGCGAGGCCGACGCCACGATCGGCTTTCCCATCGCGACGCGGACGAGATACTCGGGCGTGCGTGCGACGACTTCGGTGCGAACGATTCCCGCGTCGGTCTCGAAGGCGATGCGCTCGCCTTCTCCCGCCTCGTCGAGCCAGCGAGCGGCGCAGCGCGCGCCGTTGCCGCACATCTCCGCCTCGCTCCCGTCGGCGTTGATCGTGCGCATGCGCACGTCCGCGACGCGGGACCGCTCGAGAAGAATCACGCCGTCGGCGCCGACGCCGGCGCGCCGATCGCAAACCCAGGCCGCAAACGCGGCAAACGTGTCGTCCGGCGCGAGTTCGAAGGGCGTGCGGCGATCTATCACGACGAAATCGTTGCGAGCGCCGTGCATCTTCGTGACGTGCATCAATCGCGCTTCGCAGACCAACGGAGCTTTTCCCGTACCACACTCCGCACGGACTCCGGCGCGAGCCAGAGCGTCGAGGGTTCGCCGCGGAACCAGGCGCGCTGCCGGCGCGCGTAGCGCCGCGTTGCCCGGTCGAGCGATTCGCGCAGCTCGTCTCTCGTGCTCCAACCGCGGAGATAGCCGAGCGCTTGCGGATATCCGACCGCGCTCGCCGCAACCGCTTCCTCACCGATTCGCTCGGCCTCCTCGATCAAACCCGTCTCGAGCATCCGTCGGGTGCGCAGCGCGATGCGCCGGTCGATCTCGCTCCACGGCACGTCGAGAAAGACGAGGGCATAGCCGATGCCGTCGCCGGCGATCGACCGAGGCCGTTCCGGCGACGCCCCCGGCGAGGCCAACGCGATCTCGAGCGCGCGCAGGACGCGGTAGGTGTCGGTCGCGGCGACCGCGCGCGCTCGCACCGGATCGCGCCGCTCGAGCCAGGCGTGGAGAAACTCAGACGGATGAAGCGATGCCTCGAGCGCGAGGCGATTGCGGAGCGCTTCGTCGTACTGCGGCGCCAGCGCCACGCCGCCGGTGAGCGCGCGGATATAGAAACCGGTGCCCCCCGCAACGACGACGCGCTTGCCGCGCGCGCGGATCCCGCGAATCGTCTCCAGCGCGTCGTTCGCAAAACGGGCCGCCGAGTATCGCTCGCGCGGATCGAGAAAGCCGACCAAGTGATGCGGCGCTTCGGCCAGCTGCGCCGGCGAAGGCGCGGCCGTGCCGACCGGCATGCCTCGGTAGATCTGGCGGGAGTCGGCTCCGACGATCTCGGCATCGAACTCGCGCGCCAGCTCGATCGCGAGTTCGGTCTTCCCGCTCGCCGTCGCGCCGGCGATGATGAGGACGTCGTCAGACACGCTTGAACATGCGCGCGATCTCGGTCGAGCCGAGGCGAACCATCGTCGGGCGGCCGTGCGGGCAGTGCATCGGGTTCTCGCAGTGCTGCAGTCGCTCGACGAGCGCCGTCATCTCCGCAAGATCGAGGCGTTCGCCCGCGACCGCGACGCTGTGGCAGGCCAACGATGCCCAGACCCGCTCGCGGACGTCGCGTTGCTTCGGCTCGTCGCTGAGGTCGTCGAGAAAGCCCGCGAGATCGAACGCCCGCGCGCCGTAGCCGGCCGGCGTCGCCACGACGCGATACGTGCGTTCTCCGAACGGCTCGATCTCCAACCCGGCTTCGCGCAACAGCTCGAGGGCGCGGTCTAAGGCGGCGCTCTGCACGGGGTCGAGCTCGATGAGCTGCGGAACCAAGAGCGGCTCGTTCGGGGCTCGGTTTCGCGCCGCTGCGCGGATCGCTTCGTAGGCGATGCGCTCGTGCGCGGCATGCTGATCCACCAGCAAGAGCGCCTCGCCGTCGGCGGCCAAAACAAACGTGCGGTCGAGTTGCGCCAGCACGCGCATTCCGCCGGCGGGGCGCACCGCCGCTTCGACGCCCGCCTCGAAGAGCGCGGCCGGCGTCGCCGCTGGATCGGGCGGCGCGAACGAGAACTCTACGCCGGCGCCGCCGGTCTGTTCGCGAAATCTCGCACCCGCGTGCGCGTTCAGCGTCGCGGCAATCGCGCGCCGCACGACATCGAAGACCTGACCACCGTAGCGCAGACGAACCTCGCTCTTCGTCGGGTGGACGTTCGGGTCCACGTGATCGGGCGGAAGATCGATGAAGACGACCCCGTACGGATGGCGGCCGGTCATCGCAAACGTCGCATAGCCGCTCGTCCACGCTCCCGCCAAGAGCGCGTTTCGGACGAGTCTGCCGTTCACGAAGAGCAGCTGCATGCGCCGGTCCGGCCTGTCGGACCCCGGCGCGCTGATATATCCGCGCAACCCTCCTTCGAGCATGCGAGCGGCCGATGCATCGAGCGGTAAGAGCGTCTGCGCGGCACGTCGCCCGAAGACCATCGCGAGCCGCTCGCGCTCGTCGTCGCTCGCGGGCATCACCCAGACGTCCTTTCCATCGTGCCGCAACGTGAAGGTGCACCGCGGATATGCGAGCGCGAAGCTCGCAAGCCACGACGAGATCCGATTGAACTCGGCATTGGGCGAGCGAAGGTACTCGCGGCGCACCGGAAGGTTCTCGAAGAGCGCCGCGGCGCGAACCGAGGTACCGACCGGAGCCGGCGAGGGTTCGACGGCCTCGACCTCTTCAGCGTGAGCGCGAAGCCGCGCTCCCACGGCACACTCGGCCTGTCTCGATAAGATCTCGGTCTGCGAGACGGCGGCGATCGACGCGAGGCCCTCTCCGCGGAAGCCCAGCGTCGCGATGTGCTCGAGCTCGTCTGCGGAGCGCAGCTTGCTCGTCGCGTGCCGCCGCACCGCAAGCGGGAGGTCGCCGGCCGCGATGCCCTTTCCGTCGTCGACGACTTCGATTGCATCGAGACCGCCGCGCTCGACGCTAACCGTGATGCGTGAGGCCCCTGCGTCGACGGCGTTCTCGACGAGCTCCTTCACGATCGAGGCCGGCCTGTCGATGATCTCGCCCGCGGCGATCTGACCGATCGTTACCGCGTCGAGTTCCGCAATCGCTGCCACGCCAGCCCGTTCGCGTTTCGCGCGTTCGCGTCCCCGCAGAGCGAGCGGCACTCGGGGTTGACAAGCGCCGATGCGGGTGTATCCTATTCGAGGATTCCTCGTTAGGTGAGGCGTCTGCACGAAGAGATGCCGCTGCCCGGAAAGGTCGAGAGACCCCAACGGGTGACCAGATCCCGCCGAATCAAGGCGGAATCTAATGCGGCTGGTCCTGAGCAAGGCCGAAGGGCTTACGGCGTGCAGTGCTAAAGCTCGACAGTGAGGAGCCAGCGCGGTCCGCCGCGCCGGAGTTTCTCAAACCGTCGAACTGCGAGGAGCCGCGACGGTTTTTCTTTTTTTGAAAGGGGGTGATGCCAAGCCATGGACGACGTTCCCAATAGCATCAAACGACGGCTCGAAAAAGAGCCGCTATTTTCGGCTGCGTTCGTTCGGTGGGCGCGGCCAACCGTAAACCAATAGGAGTAACCACCATGAAAAGAGTCTTCAAGCTTCTGCTCGAGTACTTCCGCGACCGGCTCGGGCAAGACGATACCTTCCACGACGATACGCTTCGAGCGAATCAGTCCGATCGCGGCCCAACTTTCAGCTTCTGGCGAGCTCTCGTAAGCTAGCGTGACGGCGACGCACGTGGCACGCCCCAGCATCTGGCGATCGATCGTGATGTTTCTCTCGATCGTCGGGCCGGGCATCATCACGGCCAACGCCGACAACGACGTCGGCGGCATCCTCACGTACTCGCAGGCGGGCGCGCAGTTCGGCTATTCCATCCTCTGCCTGCTGATTCCGATCGCCGTCGTGCTGATCGTAGTGCAGGAGATGTGCGCCCGAATGGGAGCGATCACCGGCAAGGGTCTAGCCGATTTGATACGCGAGAACTTTAACATTCGCGTGACTTTTTGGGTGCTCTTCTTGTTCGTGCTCGGCGATATCGGAAACACGACCACCGAGTTCGCCGGCGTCGCTTCCTCGGCGCCCATCTTCGCGACCTATCTCCCTTCGATCAATGCCGAGGCGTTCAAGATCGCCCTCGTGCTCGGCGCCGCGGTCTTCGTCTTTTCGATCGTGACGCGCGGCACCTATAAGGTCCTCGAGCGTATCTTCTTTGCGTTTTGTTTCGTCTACGTGGCCTACGCGGTCAGCGCCTTCGTCGTCCACCCCGATTGGCACCAGGTCCTTCGCAGCACGTTCGTTCCGCATTTCACGCCCTCGCGCGCGTTGACGCTGATGATCATCGCGGTCATCGGCACGACGATCTCTCCGTGGATGCAGTTCTACGTCCAGGCGGCCGTCGTGGATAAAGGCGTTCGCGAAAAGGATTATAAGTTCTCTCGAATCGACGTTGCCGTCGGCGCCGTCTGGGCCGACGTCATTGCGTACTTCATCATCGTCGCTTGCGCGGCAACCATCTACGTCAGCAACTTGCACGCGACGAACCCGATCGTCGTACGCGACGCCGGCGACGTCGCGGTGGCGCTGACGCCGATCGCGGGGAAGTTCGCCTCGCTGCTCTTTGCGCTCGGCCTGCTCAATGCCGCCGTCTTCACGGCGACGATTCTCCCGCTCTCGACGGCCTACTACGTCTGCGAGGCGTTCGGATTCGAACGCGGCGTGGACCACAGCTTCGGTGAGGCGAAGATCTTCTACGGCTTCTACCTGGCCTTGATCGTGATCGGCGCCGGGATCGTCATCATTCCGCACGCGCCGCTCTTGGCGATCATCTTCTACTCGCAGGTCGCAAACGGCGTCCTGCTTCCGATCGTCTTGGTGCTCATGCTCTTGCTCGTCAATAACCGCAAGCTCATGGGCCGCTACGTTAACGGGCCCGTAACGAACGTCATCGCATGGGCGACGATCGTTGTCGTCGCCGTGCTCACGGTCGTCTCGACCGCGCAGATCGTCTTCCCCTCGCTCGGGAGTTAGCCAAGAAACGAGAGTTGGCGCTCGGACGAGCGCTTGGGCAACTTCTTTCGCAGCGGGATTCTCGCTTCGATGTCCGCGTGGCCGGAGAGCTCGTCGGCAATATCCTTCGCGCGCTCGACGACCGCTTCCGGCAGTCCGGCCATGCGCGCGACCTCGATGCCGAACGAGCGCGACGAGCTTCCGGGCTGCACCCGATGCGAGAAGACCGGCGAGCCGTCGCGAGCGGTGTTCTCCACTGCGGTGATGTGAAAGTTTGCGACGAGCTTCCAATGTTCTTTTAGCGCGCAGAGCTCGTGAAAGTGCGTCGCAAAGAGCACGAGCGGCGCTTGCTCTTCGAGACCGAGCAAGAACTCGCATATTGCCTGCGCGATCGCCAGCCCGTCGAGCGTGCCGGTGCCGCGTCCGACTTCGTCTATCAGCAAGAGCGAACGCTGCGTGCTGCGGCGCAGGATATTCGCCGCCTCGGCCATCTCCATATAGAAGGTGGATTCTCCCGATGCAAGATCGTCGCCGGCGCCGATGCGCGTGAAGATGCGGTCAATCACGCCGAGTTCCATCCGCTTCGCGGGAACGTACGAGCCGATCTGCGCCATGATCGCCAGGAGCCCGGCCTGCCGGAGGTAGGTGGACTTTCCGCCCATGTTCGGCCCCGTCAACAGCACGAACCGCTGCTCGCCGGCGTGGAGTTCGAGGTCGTTCGGCACGAACTTCGCGTGGAGAATCGCTTCCATGACCGGATGTCGGCCGTCTTCGATCGAGACGATGCTCTCCTCGACGAAGGACGGGCGAACGTAGCCGCGCTCCGCCGCGCACTGCGCGAGCGCCGCGAGCGCGTCGAGCTCGGCGATCGCAGTGGCCGCCTGCGATAGGTCGTCGGCCTTCGCCGCGATTCGCTCGAGGAGCGCGTCGAAGAGATCGCGCTCGAGCCGCTCCTGCCGCGTCTGCGCGGTCGCGATCGCGATCTCGAGCTCTTTTAACTCGGGGGTAACGTATCGCTCGCCGGTGCTCAACGTTTGCTTGCGAAGATACTCCGGGGGCACCGCGCCGGTGTAGCTCTTGCCGATCTCGATCGCATACCCCAACGGGCTTGCATACTTTACTTTGAGATTTTTGATGCCGGTCCGGTCGCGCTCGCGCCGCTCCAACTCGGAGATCTGCGACCGCGCGTCGGTCCGCAGGAGAATGCACTCGGCGAGATCCGGATCGGCCTCGGGCCGGATCGCTCCGCCGTCGACGATCTGCGCGGGCGGGTCGTCGACGAGCGTCGCTTGCAGATCGGCGAGCATCTCGTCGAAATCGCCGATGCGCTCGACGATTGCCCGGAGCGACGCGGGCGCGGCCTGCCGCAGCGGCCGCAAGATCTCGAGCGTCCGCCGAAGCGAAGCCAGGTCGCGCGGCGTCGCGCGGCGATAGCGAGCCTTCTGCGCGATCCGCTCGAGATCGAACGCGCCTTTGAGGATCTCGCGAATCGTTTCGCGGCGGGCGTGCTCGGCGATGAGCGCGGCGACGGCCTCCTGGCGGGCCGCGATCGCGTCGCGATCGACGAGCGGTGCGACGATCCAGCGCGCCAGCATGCGGGATCCCATCGATGTGACGCAGAGGTCGAGCGTTGCAAGCAGCGTCGCGCGGGGATTCGCCCCCTGCGCGCGCGTCAACTCGAGGTTCTTCCGCGTGGCGGGATCGAGATCGACGAACTGCCGGCGGCGATAGAATTGCGGCTCGGCCGCGTCGCTCGCGCCGTTGGTGACGCCGGTTCGGCGCACGAACGCGCCGAGAGCCTCGAGCGCACGGTGCATCGCAAGCGATTCGTCGAGCGAGAAGCCGTCGATGCCCGCGCGGCTGCGCGCGTCGACGACGCCGAGGCCGGGCGTTGCGAGACGCGCACCGAGGCCTTCAACCGCCGTCGCCAGCGTCGCGCGCACCTCGGCGGGAACGTCGGCGACGATCTCCGAGGGCCCGATCCGCGCCAGCTCCGCAAGCAGCTCGTCGTAGGCATCGTCGCCGCCGATCGCCGTCGCGGCGGCGTAACTCGTCGAGACGTCCGCGTACGCCAGCGCGATCGTATCGTCCACCATCGCGACCGCGGCGAGATAGTTGTTCTGTTTGCTTTCGAGCAGCTGGTCTTCGATCAACGTCCCGGGCGTGACGAGCCGGACGACCTCGCGCCGAACGAGGCGATTCGGCTGCGGGATCTCCAACTGCTCGGCGAGGGCCACGATGAACCGTTGCTGCACGAGCTTCGCGAGGTATCCGGAGAGCGCGTGGTGCGGAACGCCCGCCATCGCAACGCGCTTGCCCGCGCCGGCCTCCTTGCTCGTCAGCGCGATCTGCAAGGCGCGGGCCACAATCTCCGCGTCCTCGCCGTAGGCTTCGTAGAAATCGCCGACCCGCGAGAGCAGAACCGCTTCGGGGTGCTTCGCCTTCATCCCGAAGTACTGCTCGAGCATCGGCGAGAACTTGGCGCCGGCCGCCATCTAGGCCGCCACCTAGATGAGGCTGAGCACCGGGCGCGGCACCGGCGTGCCGGCCGCATCGAACCGCTGCGCGCGAGCGACAACCCTTCCGGCGCACCCCCAGACGTGCGCCGTCTCGACCGCGACGTCGAGCCACGGCGAGTCCGCATACGGATGCGCCTCGTCAGCCCGCGCTTGCGGATAGTCCGGCGGCTTCGGCGCGACGATCGTCACGTTGTCGAGCGCCTTGGCGGTCAATCGCGCCGGGTCTTTCTTCGAATCGCCGGAGATCAGCGCGCGAACGGTCTGCCCCAGCTTCCGATCGTGATAGGCTCGGGTCGCCGCGTTGAGCGCGTTGACGAGCCGCGTGAAGCGGTCGTGGGCGACCTCGCGGCTTACCTGCTCCCAACGCGCCGCCGGGGTGCCGCGCCGTATCGAGTAGATAAAGGTAAAGGCGTTCGCGAAGACGCCGCTGCCCGCATAGGCGAGCGTCTGCTCGAAATCGGCCTCGCTCTCGCCGGGGAAGCCGACGATGAGGTCGGTCGTAATCGCCGCCTGCGGTATGCGCGCGCGAATCGCCCGAACGACCTCGTCGAACTTCGCGAGGGTATATTTGCGGTTCATCCGCCGCAGGACGGCGTCGCTTCCGGATTGGAGCGGAAGGTGGATGCGCGGATTGAGCTGCGGTATCGCCGCGAGATCGTCGAGGATCTTCTCGGTAAAATCCTTTGGGTGCGGCGAGATGAACGTCAAGCGTTCGAAATTCGGCAGCCGCGCAACGGTCGCGCAGAGGTCGCCGAAGTCCGCGCCCGTCGCGGGATCGCGCCATGCGTTGACGGTCTGTCCGACGAGGGTGATGTCGCGCGCGCCCGCCGCGATTCGCGACGACGCCTCGGCAACGATCGCGGTGGCCGGACGGTGATCGAAGCGGCCGCGCACCTGTGGAACGATGCAGAAGGTGCAGTAGTACGAGCATCCCCGCTGGACGTTGACGAAGGCGCGCAGGTGCGAGAAGGGCCCGGCGATGCCGCCGGCCGTTCCGCCGAGCGCGAAGCGCAGCATGTCGTCGGTCGCAGCGTCGGACGTCGCCGCAACGTCGTTTCGGAACGTCGGCTTCCACGCCGCGAGCTGATCGCCGAGCCTCGCGAGCTCGCGCGTGCCGAAGATCGCGTCGACATGAGGGGCGAGGCGCCGCATGCGATCGCGGTCCTGCTCGGCGAGGCAGCCGGTCACGACGAGGCGCCGGCGGCGGTCTCCGCCGGTGAGAGCCTTGAAGTGGTTCATCCGGCCGTAAGCGCGCCGTTCCGCGCTATCGCGAACGGTGCAGGTGTTGAGAACGAGGACGCTCGCTTCTTCCGCCGCCGAGGCGATCGTGTAGCCAGCCTCGGCCGCTCGCTCGACGATGTAACGAGAATCGGCCTCATTCATCTGACAGCCGAAGGTTTCGATGTAGACGCTGGGCATGCTCGGAGAACGCAGTTCGCGAAGGGGCCGAGATGCTCCACCCGGCGACGGTCGCAATCGTGGGTCGGCCGAACGTCGGCAAGAGTGCGCTCTTCAACCGTCTGATCGGCCGCCGGCTGGCGATCGTCGAGGACAGCCCCGGCGTCACGCGCGATCGGCTCTACGCCCTGTGCGAGTGGCGCGCCCGCGAATTTAGCCTCGTGGACACCGCCGGCATCGATCCCGGGGCCGACGTCGCGCACGGCGCGGAGCTCGCCGAGGCAACGCGCCGCCAGGCGGAAGCGGCCGCCGACGAAGCCGACCTCATCATGATGGTCGTGGACGCGCAAACGGGACTGCATCCCCTCGACGACGACGTCGCGCGCATCCTCCGCCGCAAGCAGAAACCGATCGTGCTCGTCGCCAACAAGGCCGAGGCTGCCGATGCCGCCGCCGCGGTTCACGCCGAGTTCGGGCGACTGGGTTTCGGCGAGCCGATCGCCGTTTCGGCGATCCACGGCGAAGGCACCGGCGACTTACTCGACCGCATCGTGGAGCGATTGCCGCCGCAGCCCGCCGAAGCGTTCGACGCGGCAGAGCTCGCGCTCGCCGTAATCGGACGCCCGAACGTCGGCAAGAGCTCGCTGGTCAACTCGCTGCTCGGCGAAGAACGGTCGCTCGTTTCGCAGATTCCGGGAACGACTCGCGACGCGGTCGACGGCATCTTCGACTGGCACGACCGCGCGTACCGTCTCGTCGATACGGCCGGCTTTCGAAAGAAGCCCGAGGCGCACGGCGCGATCGAGTACTACGCCGCGCTCCGCTCGCTCGCAGCGATCGCGCGCTGCGACATCGCGCTGCTCGTCTTCGATGCGATGAGCGGCATCATGGCGCAGGATCGCCGTCTCGCGGGGATCGCGATCGAAGAACGCAAGGGGCTCATCGTCGTCGGAAACAAGTGGGATCTCGTGCGCGAGCAGGGCGGCGACTTCAGCCAAGGCGAGCTTTCCAACGTCATACGCGAGCAGTTGCCGTTTGCAACGTTCGCGCCGATCACGTTTCTCTCGGCGAAGACGCAGCGCCGGCTCGGCAGCCTGATGCCGCTCGTCGCACGCGTAGCCGAGAATCTCGATCGCCGCATTCCGACGCCGGAGCTCAACACGCTGATCCGCCGCGCGGTCCTCGCGCATCCGCCGCAAGTGACCGGCGGGAGGGTCTTCCGGATCTACTACGCATCGCAACCGGCAACGCACCCGCCGCTCTTCCTCTTCCACTGCAACGACCCCGAGCTTGTGCAGTCGCACTACAAGCGCTTTCTAGAGAACACGATCCGCCGTCACGCCGATTTCGAAGGCGTCCCGCTCTCCCTCGAGTTTCGCGCGCGGCGCGAACGCGACGAGGAGCCGGCATGAGCGATACCGGTCTCTCGATCGCCGCCTTCCTTTGCGCGCTCCTGATCGGCTCGATTCCGTTCGGATATATCGTCGGCCGGCTCTTCTATGGCGTGGACATCCGCCGTGCGGGCTCCGGGAACATCGGCGCGATGAACGCGCTACGCACGCTCGGACGCGCCGGTGCGGCGCTCGTGTTGCTGCTCGACGCGCTCAAAGGCTTCGTGCCGACGATGTTCGCGCTCGTCTTATTCAATGGTACGCTCGCGTCGCTGACGGCGGCGGGCGCGGTGCTCGGCCACTGCTTCTCTCCGTGGCTCCGCTTTCGCGGCGGCAAAGGCGTCGCAACATCGTTCGGAGCAATCTTCGCGCTCTGCTGGCCGGCGGGACTCGTTGCCGTCGGCGGATGGTGTCTCGGCGCGGCGCTGACCGGATACTCCTCGGTCGGCTCGATCCTCGGCAGCGTCCTCGCGCCAATCGCGATTTGGTCGTTCGGCGCCGGGGTGCCCGAGACGGCGTACGGCGTCTTTGCCGCGCTGCTGATCCTTTTCACGCATCGCGAGAACGTTCGTCGCCTGCGCGAGGGAACCGAAAGCTCGATCCGAGCCGCCAAGCCACTCCCTTGACTTCGGGACGGCCGACCAGGGCTTGCTCCATCGCGGCCCGTACTGTCTGGGACGCATGATATCGTCAAACGATCTCCGTAACGGCGTGACCATCGTCGTGGATGGCCAGCTCTGGACGGTCATCGAGTTCCTCCACGTGAAGCCCGGGAAGGGTTCGGCCTTCGTCCGCACGCGCTTGAAGAACGTCAAGAGCGGCACGACGCTCGAGCGCACGTTCCGCGCGGGTGAGAAGCTCGAGCGCGCAGTCGTCGACAACCGCCAGATGCAGATGCTCTACAACGATGCCGACGGCTACCACTTCATGGACCAGCAGACGTTCGAGAACGTCACGCTGCAGCGCGACATCATCGGAGATCCGGCGGATTTCCTGAAGGACGGGATGGTCGTAGACGTCCAGTTCCACGATGGAACGGCGATCGGCGTGGACCTGCCCGCACACGTGGAACTGCTGATCGTCGAGACCGATCCCGGGTTCCGCGGCGACACCGCGACGAACACGACGAAGCCGGCGAAGCTCGAGACCGGCGCGACCGTCAACGTGCCGCTCTTCGTCGAGACCGGCAACGTCATTCGCATAGACACGCGCGACCGCCGCTACATCGGCCGCGCCAACTAAAGCGCGCGGCGCCGAGTGCGCTTAGCACTGGAGCTTTTCTCGGCCGCCTTCTTCGCGAGCGTCTTCGGCTCGATGGTAGGCCTCGGCGGCGGGTTCGTCCTCGTTCCGATCCTCCGGCTCTTCTTAGGCTTCTCGCCGGCGTACGCCGCGGGAACCTCGCTCGTCCTCATCGTCGCCAACAGCGCGAGCGGCGCGGTCACGTATCTGCTGCAGAAGCGCGTCCATCTCAAGATCGGTCTGCTCATTGCGGCGGGCGGTCTGCCGGGCAGCATACTCGGCGCGATCGCCTCCGTTCACATTTCGGCGCGGCTCTTCGATACGGTCCTCGCCGCGATACTCGTCGTCGTCGCGATCGACATGGCGTGGAACGCCGAACGGCGGCTGGCGGGGCGCGTCGAGCACGAGCGCATCGAGTCGCTCAAGGGCATGTCGTATCGCGCCGCGTTCGCGCTCGGGTTCGTCGTCGGGATCTTCTCGAGTCTCTTTGGGCTCGGCGGCGGCATCGTGCTCGTCCCGACGTTCCTTTACTTCTCCGAGTTGCCGGCGCACGCGATCAGCGCGACGTCGCACTTCGCCATCCTGCTCACCTCGCCGGTAGGGCTCGCCGTCCACATCTTCCAGCGCGATATCGTCGGGCGCGACGTCGTGCCACTCGTCGCGGGCGGCCTGCTCGGCGGGCCGGTTGGAGCGCGGCTCTCGCTGCGCCTAAAATCCCCGCAGCTCCTCATCATCGTCGCCATCGCGCTCGTCACCGCGGCGGTGACGCTCGTCTGGCGCCAGCTCTAGATTTCGAAAACGCTCTCTACGTCGCCGGGAGCTGGCGCAGACCGACGGGCGTTCCCTCGGGATTCTTGACGATCGCGATCAACAAGCCGTAACCGACGTCGGTGACGTCCTGAACGAGTTCCGCGCCGGCTGCGGTAAGACTCGCCAGCGAGGCTTTGATGTCGGGGATGTCCACGTAAGCAAGCGCGGCCGGCGGACCGCCGTCGCCTCGCTTCGGAACGAGGCCGATCTCGAAATCCCCGGCTTTGAAGCCGACGTACGGTTTGCCCTCGACGTACGGCTCGGTACCGAGCAACGTCGTGAAGAACGCTTTCGCCTTCGGCACGTCCGCGACGGAGTAGACGATGAGACGAACTGTATTCATTGCGTGCTCCTGCTCCCAGATGGTTGCCGCTTCCTGTCCGCCGCAGCCGCAGCGCGTGCCGCCTTGACCGGAACAAACCGGCCCGGCGAAACTACCCCAGACGTTCGGTGTGGCGCAAGTGGTCGGCGCCGGTATGCCGCCTGCAGCGCAACCCTTTTTAGTCCTGCGGGGTAGAGGGGCTTGTAAGCGCCATTTTTCGAGTGGTCGATGAGTAGCGCACCCACCGAAAGATAGGTATCGCCATCCCCATATTTCCAGAGCTTCCCCTGGATGCCGCCATACGTCGCGGCATCGAAGACCTCCACTATGTAGAGCCCACGCCCATCCAGCGCAACGCTATTCCCGTTGCCCTTGCCGGCCGCGACGTCTTTGCGAGCGCTCCAACCGGCAGCGGCAAAACCGCGGCCTTTGGCATTCCGCTGCTCCAGAACTTGCTCGAGCGGCGCGCCCACCGCCGTGCCGCGCTGGTCTTGACCCCGACTCGCGAGCTCGCGCAGCAAATTGCCGAGCATCTTCGGCAGTTGGCAAAACACACCAACCTACGCGTCACGCCGATTTACGGAGGCGTGGCAATGAGACCGCAGATCAATGCCATGCGCCGCGGCACCGACGTCGTCGTCGCAACGCCCGGACGGCTCATCGATTTAATGCAGCAGGGCGAAGCTTCTCTCGGCAACGTCGAGATCTTCGTGCTCGACGAAGCGGACCGTATGCTCGATATGGGGTTCTTACCGGCCGTAAAACGCATCGTCGCTAAACTCCCGGCCGACCGCCAAACGCTTTGTTTCTCGGCAACGCTCGCCGGCGCGGTGCTCGCGCTTGCGCGCGAGTTTCTCCGCGATCCCGTGCGCATCAACTTAGCGCCCCCGACGCCGGTAGAAACCGTAACCCAGTGGGTGTACGAAGTGGAGCCGCACAAGAAAACCGATCTCCTCGTGGACCTGCTCAAAGATGGACGCGTCTTCAATGCGCTCGTCTTTACGCGGACCAAGTCGCGGGCCGAGCGCGTTACCAGTGCCTTGGTGCGAAATCGCGTCGATGTCGAACGCATCCACGGCGATCGTTCGCAGGCGCAGCGCTCGCGCGCTCTCGAGGCATTTAAGAAAGGACGCTATCGGGTCTTAGTCGCCACCGACGTCGCCGCGCGGGGCATCGACATCAACGATCTCGGGCACGTCATAAATTACGACGTTCCGGCGGAACCCGCCGATTACATACACCGTATCGGGCGCACGGCGCGCGCGCAAAAAGCCGGCGACGCAATTACGTTCGTTTCGCGCGACGAGGCCGGCTCGTTCGCACGCATCGAAGGCGCGATCGGCGCGCCCCTCAAGCGCAGCGAGCACGCCTTCATGGAACAGGGATCTGGTCGCGCGTCTACGGTCGAGCCGCAGGTGCGCCGCCGATCGTTTCAGCGCCGCCGCCGCCGCTGAAACTCGATCCGACAAACCCCGAGAATGCGCACCGGCAGGTACGTCGCGGAGGAGCGGTCGACGACATCGAGCGTCAGGCTATCGCTGACCTTTGCTGACCGCCGAGCCGAACGGATCGTTGAATCCGCCGATCGCTTTCGTCGGCGTACCACCGGCGGGGTATTTCCAGAACATGACGTTTTCGTTGCCGAGATTGGGCCCGATGAAGGTGTTGCCTTGGATGAAGAACTGAAAGATGCCGGTCGTGCCGGTGAGCGGAGTCTCGCCGACCACCGTGCCGACGGAGTGCGTGATTTTGACATGATAAATCACGGGGGTGCCCGTCCCGACGATGCCGCCTCCGTCTCCAACGGCTAGGTACTTACGGTCCCACTGTATGTTGGTGGCTTGGACGATCGTCTGATCGAACGCGATTGGGACGAGCGTTCCGCCGTTTTTGCGAAGCTCTGCCAGCCGGTACGCAAGCGACGAGTCGACTCCATTGGCGTAGAGGTTGCCTCTGTCGTCGTACGTCACAAACAGAACGAACTGCATCTGGCTGTCGGTGTAGAGGGTCGGCGCGCCTTGAGCGTGAGCGTATACGGCGACACTTCCGGCGCCGGCACTCAAGGTCTGGGCGTTGGCAACGGCGAGGTTTCCCGTCGTCGGATCTACCGAGCAGCCTTCCGGAGCGTTGTTGGGATCGGTCAAGGTAGCGATCGGGATCGTGCCGCCGTGCGCGTATTCGACGATGTCGTTGGTTCCCTCTTCCACGATCCAGACGTCGCCGGTGCCGTCAACGCATTCACCCGCCGGGAAGCTCAAGCCGGTCAGCGTGCCCTGGAGCTTTGCATCCGGAAACGAGTACACGTACACGTTGCCGCTGCCGTCGTCTGAAAGGTAGAGAAGATCGCGCTTCGCCAAGCCCGAAGCCATCCACGATACGCCGCGTTTAAATAAATGCGCGCTCGCCGTCGGCAGCGCTTGCGATCCGCCGCTGCACCCGGCAACGGCGAGCGCGGCTGCCAATACGCCGGCAATCCAAGCGATAGTAAGAGGCGCTCTCATCGGGCACTGGTTATTTAACGCCCGGCCGAAGCCTGCCCGGTTGGCCAACCAGCTCGGCGCCGCTGTAAAACGCTGCAGCGGTGCGGGTGACAGGAAACTCTGCTTGTTTTTCGAGATGATACGTGCACGATGGCGCTCGCGCTGGCAGTACTGGCTTTATTTCTCTCTATTTGGATCGTGGTCCCGGGCCCGATCGTTCCGCTATTCGTTCTGACGGTCGGTGGTACCGAGCTGTGGCCGATCTTGACGGTTGTTAGCGCCGTCGTCCTGTTCGTCGCGTTGCGTTCGCGCAGCTCCACGCGACCCGCGGCCGTCATTATCGCGCTCGTCGCCCTGTTTTGCACGCTGGTCCCGCCGATTGCGTACGCGATACAAGGCCCCCGTCTCCCGTTGACGGCTTGGCTCATGCCGCTTTCCGGACGTGCGCGCTCGACCGCCGTTCGCCCGGACGCTCCTTTCGTGCTCGCGATTTATGGTGGCGCGTGGGAGCATGGTTCGCCAAGCAGCGACGCGCGATTCAACGCGATCGTCGCCTCTTGGGGCTATCGCGTCGTCCCGCTAAACTATCCGCACGCGCCTCGCGCGCGCTGGCCCGCGCAACGCGACGCGATCCTTCGCCAGATCGATTCACTGCCGGCCGGCCGCATCGCCGTGCTTGGGCATTCGTCCGGCGCTCAGTTGGCGATTATCGCGGCAGCTCTGCGGCCGCACCGCATCAGCGCCGTGATAACCTACGAGAGTCCGCTGGACCTTCGACTCGCCTATGAGTATCCACCCAAGCCCGACTTGATCGACGTGCGCCAGGTGATGCTCGATCTTTGCGGCGGCACGCCGGAGCAGCAACCCGCATGCTATCGAAGCGCATCGCCCCGGTACGTCATTCATGCGGGCATGCCGCCGGTCCTCATGATCGCGGCAGGTCGCGACCACGTCGTCCAACCTGACGTGGAACGCTTCTTGCGCGACGAACTGCGAAGTTACGGCGTGAGCGTTGCGTACGTCGAGCTGCCTTGGGCCGATCACGCCTTCGAGGATGTTGCCACCGGCTTTCACGACCGCGTCGCGCTGTGGTACGTCCGCCGGTTCCTGGAACTTCATTTCGGTACGGACCGCTCGCGGAGCGAGGGGCGTGGAATATGAAGACCATCGTTCATCTCGTCGACGGAACCTACGAACTTTTCCGCCATTTCTATGGACTGCGCCGCGTCACCGATGGGAGGCCGCGACGCTACGGGGCTGCTGCCGGAGTGCTCAATACCGTGCTGCAAATGATCGGCGAGGGTGCCACGCATGTCGGCGTCGCCACCGATCACGTTATCGAGTCCTTCCGCAACGCGCTTTGGAGCGGCTACAAAACAGGAGCAGGAATCGATCCCGCGCTTCGCGCGCAGTTCGAGCCGCTCGAGGACGCGTTGCGGGCGATGGGCATTCCGGTTTGGGCGATGATCGAGCTCGAGGCAGATGATGCGTTGGCGTCGGCGGCCACAATCGCATCGCAGCAATCTCGCGTAGAGAAAGTCTGCATTTGGACGCCGGATAAGGATCTCGCACAATGCGTGCGCGAGGATCGCGTCGTGCAAATCGACCGAAGGAGCAAGATCGTCCGCGACGCTGCCGGCGTCCGAGCTAAGTTTGGGGTAGACCCCGACCTCATACCCGACTATCTTGCGCTCGTTGGCGATGCCGCCGACGGCTATCCCGGCATTCCGGGCATCGGGCCGAAGAGCGCAGCCGCTCTCCTCACGCGTTATGGCGCGATCGAACGGTTCCCGTCCGAGGTGCTCGGTGAGCGATACCGTCTCGCGCTGTTATTCAAAGAACTCGCAACGCTTCGAACCGATGCAAAACTCTTTGCAGACGTCGACGAGCTTGAGTGGCACGGGCCCACCGCCGGGTTTCCCGCGGCGTGCGAGCGGCTCGACGCCCCGGATCTTCTCGTGCGTGCTACCAGAGCCGCGCGAGCTCGTTACGCAGAGGCGCGAGAAGATCCAGCGAACTTCTAAAGGGAAGTTCGTCCGTTCTCTTCTCGCGCCGTTTTCAGTCTTCTACTGGGGCTGGATCTACGAGGGGCGATACCGTAAGTTCCCGCGCATTCCAGCCTCTTCGGGTTGACTTAGATCGACGAAGCTGTGGTACTGAACAGGCTGCTCAGATTCTTTCCGAGAGTCTGAACGGCGACCAGGGCAATCATCGCGATCAAGGCGACCAGCAGGCCGTACTCGACCATTGTAGCGCCTTCTTCGTCGCGAATCATTGAGGTGATTGTGGTCAGCATAACACGTCCTTTAGACTGAACCCGCTACGGTGCTGAACATGGAGCTTAAGTTGATTCCGAGAGTCTGCACCGCAATGAGCGCAATCATGGCAATCAAGGCGACTAGGAGGCCGTACTCAACCATCGTGGCCCCGTCTTCGTCGCGGATGATGGGCTCGAAAATAGCAAACATTAGATGTCCTTTAAGCCTCCGTGTGAGGCCCAATCGCAGAATCATAGGCCGCCAGCTGCTTAAGCGCAACCGGCTAACCTTGCCGTAACTATAGCACAACGCCCGGCGTGATGTCGAACCTTTTTCGGCCACGAGAGCGCTTCGTCTATTGGCACCCGCAGTTCGTTCGGCTCGATGACGCCATGGACCGGAATGGATTTGCCGTTCTAGCCGATTTGCCGACAAAATCCATGGCGTGCCACGACCTGCGGCAGCGGTCGTCGAGTTCGACGAACAATACCATGAAATCGGCCGTTCGTACTTTTTGCCGCATCCCAACAGAGCGACTGCGCCGTACGACCTGGCCCTCGATCCTGCGGACAACGAGATCTGGTTTAGCGGATTAAACGCCGAGCTGGGGCGCTTCAAGCCGCAAGAGAAGGCGCGGTTGAAGTTTCGGGTGCGGAACAGTCTTCTCGTTGACAAACGTTAGCGAGGTCGCGCCAGGCGCTCCTCCGCGCGGCGCAAGGTCGGGCGACCGAGCCCGCCGTATTTTCGGCATTGAGGGGCAGGCTGTTGCGGGCAACTTCGGGTGCCGCGCATCAGCATGGTTGGCAGCGCCAACGCCCGTCCGGCAGCCTAGTCATCGTAGCTGTGGCCACGACTTTGCCGCTTCACTACCTACGGAGATGCATGCTTGGCGCATCATCCATTTCCAGCCTGAAGGGGCTCGGAAGACTCAGGAGTTCAAGTGCACATTTCAACTTCGGCGCGCTACAGCCTCAGCGTTTGCGCGGCAATCGTCCTCGCTGCATGTAGCTCCAGCAACATCCCCGCATCGGCGCCTCTCTCCGGCGCATCGATCCCATCCTCGCTAGCAGCCGGCGCGGCATCGCCCCAGTCTCTCGTCCCGCAGCTGGCGTTTGGGCGATCCGCATCACACCCGGCAATAAAAAACCTGAAGGAAACCGTCCTCTACAGCTTCGCCGGCGGTTCCGATGGAGCGAACCCCCAGGCCGGCCTCGTCAAGGTCGGCGGCATGCTATACGGCACGACGTACGAAGGTGGTACCGGCTCTTACGGCACGATCTTCGCGATCACCACCTCCGGCACGGAAAGCGTGCTCTACAGCTTCCAAGGTGGTTCCGATGGCATGAACCCACAGGTTCCCCTGATCAACGTCGGCGGCATGCTGTACGGCACGACCGAACTTTGCGGCGCGGACAACTACGGCACGGTCTTTTCAGTCACGCCGTCCGGCACCGAGACGGCGCTCTACGGCTTCGCCGGCGGGAGCGACGGCGCGGAGCCTGTTGCCGGCCTGATCAATCTCAAGGGTACGTTGTACGGCACGACCACTGTGGGAGGTACGAACAATGACGGCACGGTCTATTCGGTCACGCCGTCGGGCACCGAGAAGGTAGTCTACACTTTTGTCGGCGGGAGCGACGGCGCCCAGCCGGTTGCCGGTCTAATCAATCTCAAGGGCACGTTGTACGGCACGACCGCCGCGGGCGGTACGAATAACCAAGGCACGGTCTTTTCGATCACGCCGTCCGGCACCGAGACAGTACTCCATACCTTCGGCAGCGGGAGCGACGGCGCAGGCCCACAGGCTGGCCTGATCAACGTCAAGGGCACCCTCTACGGCACGACCCAAGCCGGCGGCACAAACGGCGACGGTACGATCTTCTCGATCACGCCGTCCGGCACCGAGACGGTGCTCTACAACTTCGCCGGCGGGAACGACGGCCAGAAACCCTTAGCCGGTTTGATAGACGTCAAGGGGACGCTGTACGGCACGACCCAAGCCGGCGGCGCAAACGGCGACGGTACGGTCTTTTCGGTCACGCGTTCCGGCACCGAGACGGTGCTCCATAGCTTCGGCGCCGGGAGCGACGGCCAAAACCCGCAGGCCGGGCTGTTCAACATCAAGCGCACCTTGTACGGCACGACCAGAGCCGGCGGCGCAAACGGCGACGGCACGGTATTTTCTGTGGCGTTGTAAGACGCTACGCTCGACGCGAAACGAGCCCGCCCCCGGCGGGCTCGTTTCATTTCCGTTTGCGTACATGTGAGGGCGGTTTCCGCGCTAAACACATTTAGCAAGTTCGAGAAATCCACGGCCTACACAAGCGGGTGAACTACCTGCGTAGAGCAGACGGGGCCGCCGATCGGCGCCGTGGCCGCGTAGCCATGAGCCGAGGCGACCTTGGCAATCGGAGCTTGGCTGCACGGAACTGAGCGCAAAACGCCGAATATCTTTAGAACGGCCCCTGGCGAATCTTCTTAACCGCTGAATCCGTTCAGCTTCGGGGAGGGACGGCCCGTGAAAATGCAAGCAATCAACCGTTTTGCTCTAAGCGTCGGCGTCGCTGCGTTTCTCGCAAGCTGCGGCGGATCGCAGCCGCCAATCGCCGCGCCCGGCGCGATACCGCAAACTTCAGCATTCGCGGCGCACGCCAATGGCAGCAACTACAAGATCCTGTATAGCTTTGGCGCGGCCCCTGATGGGGAAAATCCTGTCGCGAGCTTGATCGACGTGGGCGGTACGCTCTACGGCACAACGGAATATGGCGGCTTGTATTCCCAGGGCTCGTACTACTACGGCTGCGGTGGGACCATCTTTAGCGTTACGACGGCCGGCACCGAAAAGGTGTTGCAGAGCTTTTGCCACGGGTACGACGGGGCACAGCCCCTAGCTGGCCTCGTTAACGTAAAGGGCGTGCTGTACGGCACAACGAGTTCCGGCGGCACGCACGATCGGGGCACGATCTTTGGTGCCACGCCGAGTGGTACGGAGAACGTGTTGAAGAGCTTCAGCGGCAAACGCGATGGAGGAAACCCCACCGGCGCTCTGATCGACGTTGGCGGCAAGCTTTACGGCACGACGCGTGCCGGCGGCTCTCATAAAGCCAGGGGTGGTAAAGGCACCGTCTTTGTTATTACGACGGGCGGTGCAGAGAAGGTGCTACACAGGTTTAGTGGTGCGCCGGATGGCGAAAAACCCTACGCCGACCTCGTCGACGTCGGCGGCAAACTCTACGGTACGACGACGTTCGGAGGCGCATACGGAGGTGGCACCGTTTTTACGATCACGACGCGGGGCGCGGAGAAGGTTATATACAGCTTCAGAGGTTCGCCGGATGGCGAGCTGCCCGTGGCCGGACTCGTCGACGTAGGCGGCATGCTTTACGGCTCGACGACTGCGGGCGGCGCTTATACAAGTTGCGCTCGTGGCGGCTGCCGCAGGGTAGTATGCACGGGCGGCTGCGGCACCGTTTACAGCATCACTCCGAGTGGGAATGAAAAAGTGCTGCATAGTTTCGGTAATGGAGCCGACGGCATCGATCCAACCGGATCTCTGGTCGCGGTAAAGGGCACGCTGTATGGCACGACGAGTGAGGGCGGCGCGGATACGTGCCCCTTCGGTTGCGGAACGGTATTCAGCATCACGATGAGCGGCGCGGAGAGCGTGGTGTATAGTTTTGGCACCTACCCCGACGGTAACACTCCCAGCGCGGGCCTCCTCGCCGTCGGCGGCACGCTCTACGGGACGACGACGTTCGGCGGTATGACCGGGAACGGAACGGTGTTCGCGTTGACCCCATCAAGCCGGCCAAAGTAACGCGATACATTTTGCGCGCATGGAATGAAAAACACATGCGATACATAGCGTCTGGAGCTGACCCGGTTTCGTGGAGTCTTCCGCCTTGCGGAGAAGGACCAAGAATTCGTTATTCAACCAAGGGGACATGTCAAAGTTCGTAAACGTATTCCTTTTCATAATACTACTCGCTTCAAGTGCAGAGTGCCTGGCGGATACGCCGCTGGACAATCGACAACTTTACATCGGCGTTTCGGGAAACAGCGCGGCCGGAGCGTCAGTAGATGGCGTTGCTCTGTCTCTAACATTACGGAACAGTACGGTTCAGGTTGGCCAGCCGATCTGGGCAACAGTAGAAGTTCGAAACGTTTCGGGTAAGACCCAGGGTGCTTGGTTCGGCCCTCGCAACTCAACTTACAGCTTTACGATCGTGAATGTGCGGACGGGGAGCGTAGCCCCGGCAATACCGAACAACTTCGGCCTGGATCCAATCTCTGGCCCCTTAGATGGCCCCCCCGTGTCCGCAGGCGCATCTATGTATGGTACGTTTCGTCTCGATCTAATGTATAAGATCAATGAAGCTGGCACTTATTCAGTGCGGGTTGCAGACGGCGTACCAATTGTGAGCGGAAAGCCGGTTCACCTACAGTCGAACACGATGACGCTTGTTGTTGCCCCTTGAAATGAGCGGCGCCGGATGGGACCGCACGTTTGCGCGCTCTGGCCCGTATCCCCTCATCGCCGTCGCCTCGTCGATCGTTAGCCCGGGGCCGTCATCTTGGCGGGAACGACGATTCGGTCGAACTCTTCTTCGGTAACGTGGCCGAGCGAGAGCGCGGCCTTCTTCAGCGTGGTTTTCTCGTGATGCGCCTTCTTCGCGATCTCCGCGGCCTTGTCGTAGCCGATCTGCGGAGCGAGCGCGGTGACGACCATGAGCGACTCATCGAGGTATTTTCGGATCTGCTCTTCGTTGGCTTGAAGCCCCTCGACGGCGTGCTCGCGGAACATCGTGCAGGCGTCGCGCAGGAGCGTCGTCGAGTGCAGGAAGTTGTAGATGATGACCGGGTTGAAGACGTTGAGCTCGAAGTTGCCCTGCGAGGCGCCGAAACTGACGGCCAAGTCGTTGCCGTAGACTTGCACGCAGACCATCGTCATCGCCTCGGACTGCGTCGGATTCACTTTGCCGGGCATGATCGAGCTGCCCGGCTCGTTTTCGGGCAGAATCAACTCGCCGATCCCCGCACGAGGACCCGATGCAAGCCAGCGGATATCGTTGGCGATCTTCATGAGCGCGGCGGCGAGCATCTTCAGCGCGCCCGACGCGAAGATGAAATCGTCGTGCGATGCAAGCGCGGTGAACTTGTTCGGGTGCGAACGGAACGGCAGGCCCGTCAGCTCCGCGATCTTCCTTGCGGTGCGCTCCCCAAACTCGGGATGGGCGTTGAGACCGGTGCCGACCGCGGTACCGCCGATCGCGAGGTCGTAGAGCGAGTTCAGCGCCTCTTTACAGGCCGCGATCGCGCGGTCGAGCTGCGTGACGTACCCCGAGAACTCCTGGCCGAGCGTGATCGGCGTGGCGTCCTGGAGGTGCGTTCGGCCGACCTTGACGAGGTGCATCCAGCCTTCTGCCTTCGCCGAAAGCGCGTCGCGCAGGCGCTCGACCGCCGGCAGCATCTCGACGATTCCTTGCGCGCCGGCGACGTGCATCGCGGTCGGAAACGTGTCGTTCGACGACTGCGACATATTGACGTGATCGTTGGGATGCACGGGCTTCTTCGAGCCCATCTCGCCGCCCGCGATCTCGATCGCGCGATTCGAGATCACCTCGTTGACGTTCATGTTCGTCTGCGTCCCGGAGCCGGTCTGCCAGACGCGCAGCGGAAAGTGGGCGTCGAGCTTACCTTCCACCACCTCGTCGGCCGCACGGACGATCAGGTTCGTCTTTTCGTCGTCGAGTTTTCCGAGATCGTGGTTGACGAGTGCGGCTGCCTTCTTGAGCACGGCCATCGCTCTGATGACCTGGCGCGGCATGACGTCGCGCGGCCACGAGTCTTCGCCGATGTCGAAGTGCACCAGCGAACGCGCCGTCTGCGCGCCGTAGTACTTATCGCTCGGAACCTCGATCTTCCCCATGGAATCGCTTTCGATGCGCATGAGGCTAGCTTCGTCGCGCCGGCAGGCCTTTCCGCGCCGCGGCCGGCGCGTCGAGGGTCGTTCCCGCCTCGCGCATCTCGACGATCTCGTAGATCGTCAGCGGATAGCGCTCGTCGAAGCGACTTTTGTTGCAGCGCGGGCAACTCGACGCCCTGCGCGGGCGGCCGCGCCGCAACGCTTCGAACGAACAGCGCTCGCAACGGAGGATGTAGCGCTTTCCCGACTCCTTGAGCGGCGCAACGTTGCCGAGGTCGTGATAGATCGAGCTCAAGCCACACTCTCGAAGCTTCCGCTTGAAGGCCGCGCTATGGCCGGTGTCGCGGAAGCGAGCGAAACACCAGGCGTGGACCATCTCGTGGATCAGCGTCGCTTCGAGCGCATCCGGGTAGGAGCGAAAGTGTTTCGGCGAGAGCTCGATCAGCAGCGGCCGGCCGTAGCTGATGCGCCCGGCGGAGTTTGAGAAGCGCTCGTTGTAGCGGATCCGGCAGTCGGGCGCCTCGCCGTTAAAGAAACGCAGGTTGAGTTGCGCGAAGAGCAACTGGAGGTCGGCTTCGCTCGGCAGCGCAGCGGGCGTCACGGATGATTTCATTCGCAGCACGTCCAACGAAGTCATCGTGCCTTCCGACACCGCGAACGGCCTTCCCCCGCGGATCTATCTGCCGATCGCCGCGATCTTCATCGCGCTCTTTCTCGGCATTATGGCGTATCTCGTCGCCGACGGATTCGGCGTCACGGGATCGGTCTTCGGAAACGCCGCCAAATCGCAGGCCGGCGCGCCGGCCGAGCGCCAAGGCTCGCAGAACAGCGTCGAAGGGGGACCGCCCGCGCCGGTGATGGCGCAACTCCAGTCGCTGCAGGCTCGCATCGCGACGCACCCCAACGATGACGTCGCGCTGACGCAGCTCGGCGACATGTACCTCGCGGCAAACAAATTCGAGCAGGCGATTCCGCTCTACGAGCGCGCGCTGCGGGCGAACCCGCGCAACGTCGCCGCACAGACCGGCCTCGCCCAAGCGAAGGATGCGCTGCGTCAGTGAACGTCTACATCTCCGCCGACATGGAGGGGACGGCCGGCGTCTGCTCCTGGCGCCAGTGCGATCCGAGCGACGCGCACGAGTATCCGATCTACCGTTCGTACATGACCAAAGAAGTGCGCGCCGCGATCGACGGCGCGCGCGAGGGCGGCGCGGCCAAGATCGTCGTCAACGACTCGCATTGGTCCATGCGCAACCTACTGCTCGCCGAGCTGCCGGGCGACGACGATCTGCGCGTGATCTCTGGCGCACCGAAGCCGTGGAGCATGATGGAGGGCCTCGACGCCACGACCGATGCGGTCTTCTTCACCGGCTATCATGCGAAGGCCGGCGATCCGGCGACGCTCGCGCATACGTTCTCAGACGCCGTCTACTCCGTCGGCGTGAACGGGACGCTCTGCAGCGAGGCGCTGCTCAACGCCGCGCTCGCCGGCAGCCGCGGCGTTCCGGTCGTTCTCATTACCGGCGATCGCACGATCGTCGACGAGACGACGCGCGCGATGCCGTGGGTCGTCGGCGTTGCGGTGAAGGAGGCGATCGGCTACACCGCCGTCGATTCGATGACGCCCGAGGCGGCCCGCGAGGCGATTCGAGCCGGCGCGCGTGAAGCGGTCCGGCGCATCGGCAAAGCAAAGCCGTTTATCTTCGAGGCACCGTTCGAGTTGACGATCGAGACCGCGGCGGTCGAGCACGCCGACTTCATCGAGCTGATGCCGGGCTTCCAGCGCATCGGCGGCAGAGCGGTACGCTTTCACTCAAACCATTATCCGACGCTGCTCGCCGCGTTCATCGCGGCAACGCGGATCGCCGCCGCCGCGGACGCGCAAGCATGAGCCCTTCGACTCCGCTCAGGATAACAAGGTGAGAATTTATATCTCAAGCGACATGGAGGGGGTGGCCGGCGTCTGCGCCTGGGACCAGGTTGACGCGCGCACGCCGCACCGCGACTATCAGATCTATCGGCGCTTCTACACGCGCGAGGTGGCGAGCGCGATTGCCGGCGCGCGCGAGGGCGGAGCCGGCGAAGTGCTCGTCAACGACTCGCACGGCCCGATGCGTAATCTGTTGCTCGACGATCTGCCACCAGACGTTCGCGTGATCTTCGGGAACCGCAAGCCGCTCTCGATGGTCGAGGGCGCCGACGCAGGCTTCGACGGAGCCTTCTTCGTCGGCTATCACGGCGGCGCGGGCGAGGCCGATGCCGTGCTCTGCCACACGTACACGCCGTCGGTGATTTACGAAGTCCACCTCAATGGCGTGCGCTGCAGCGAGGCGACGATCAACGCCGGCCTGCTAGGGCACTGGGGCGTTCCGCTGCTTCTCGTTACCGGCGACCGCACGACCGTCGAAGGCGTGCAGGCGCAGATGCCGTGGGTCCGCGGCGCGATCGTCAAAGAATCGATCGGCAATTTCGCCGCGGACTCGATGATGCCCGAGGCCGCGCAGCGCCTCATCCGGCGCGAAGCGCAAGCCGCCGTACGCGATCTTGCCTCGGCGAAACCCTATCGCTTCGAGCCTCCGATCGCGCTCGACGTGCAACTCGTCACCGCCGCCCAGGCGCATCTCGTCGCGACGATCCCCGGCTTCGAACGCACCGGCTCGCGCAGCGTGCGTTTCATCCACGATTCCTATCCGGTCGTCTTCAAAGCCTTCGTCGCAACCTGGCGCCTCGGCTCCCAAGCCTAAGCGCAATCTTGGGAGTTACGAGGCTTTGGCGGGGGTTCCGAGAGCGATCGCGATCTCGACGACGTCGTCTTCGTTGAGGGAGAGCCTGCGCATCGCGCCTTCGTAGGCTTCGATCGTCTCTTCGCTCTTGCTCGATGCGGCGCGCTCTTCGCGCAGACGCTTGACCTCGTCGGTGACGCGATGCGCCAGTTCGCTCGTCGGCTCGACGCCGGCGCGCGCGAGACGGGCGCTCTGGCGGCGCAGCGTATCTTCGACGAGCGCGGCGCCGGTGTGCTTGCCGAAGACCCACGACGTCTGCGCGCCGACCAGCTCCGCGGGGACGGCCTCGTACATGCGATGATCTATGAGCATCGCCTGCGTGTGGATGCCGGATTCGTGGGCGAAGACCTTCGCTCCGACGATCGGCTCGTGCTGCTGCAGCGGAATTCCGCTCATGCGCTCCATGAACCGCGCGAGCTCGCGCAGCTTCGAATACTTGAAGCCCGGCAACTCGACGCCGTAGAGCACCCGCAGCGCCACGACGAACTCGTGCAGCTTGACGTTGCCGGCACGCTCGCCGTATCCGTTCGCGGTGACCGAGATGACCTTGAACCCGCACGACGTCGCGGTGATCGCGTTGATCGTGCCGAGGCCGTAATCGTTGTGGAGGTGCGCGACGATCGGAAGGCCGGCGGGGAGCCCCTTGACGATCCGCGAGCAGTACCAGTTCGTCGCTTCGGGCGTCAGCGTGCCGACGGTGTCGGGCCACGCCGGGCGCGTTCCACCCGCCGCAAGCCCGGCCTTGAAATACTCGACGAAGTAGTCCACGTCGCCGCGGCTGCCGTCCTCGGCGCCGAACTCAATCCGCTCGACCCCGCACTCGCGCGCGTGCGTAATCGCGTCGCACTGGAGCCGAATGTTCGCCTCGCGGTAGAACGAGAGCGGCAGGTCGAGCCAATCGCGCTCGTCGCGTCCTTCATAGCGCAATAGCGTCTTGCCGATCTTGTACTTGAGGTGCAGATCGCTTCCGCTGGTAAAGATAAAGAAGGTTACGTCGCGCGGCTCGACGCCGGCGTCGCGCAGCGTCTTCACCGTCACGTCGATGTCGCCGCGATTGCTGCGGCACATCACGACGATCTCAACGTCGCCCAGCTCGCCGCGGCGCTTCGCCTCCATGACGAGCTGGAGCGTCCGGCGATCTCCCTCGGACGCGGCCGGGAAGCCGACGCTCATCACGTGCACGCCGACGGCCGCAAGCGCTTTTGCGATCTCGACCTTCTGCACCGGCGTGTAGCAGACGCCGGGCATCTGCTCGCCGTCGCGCAGCGTCTCGTCGTAGATTCTGATCTCGGCCGGGTTGGGGAAGCGCACCTCGCGCGTAAATTCCTTGGGATCCCGGATGAGGCGCTCGATCGGTTCGCGGAGCATCTTCCAGGCGTTCTACGGCCGCGGGGCGGTTTCTTCGTGCGCGCCGCCTTGCCGCTCGCCGAAGCGCAGTTCGGCGGTGTCTCGCGGAAAGAGCAGTTCGAGCGTCCAGTCAAACGCGACGCGCAACTTCCGATCGAGGCCCGGCAGCCGCAGCAGGTAGTACGTTCTCCAGAAGAACCACGCGATGAAGCCGGTGATCACGATATCTCCGGGAAGCTGCGCGACAGCCTTGCGTCCGCCCAGCGCCGCCATCATCCCGAGCGCCCGGTATCGGAACGGCCTCGGCTGCCGTCCGCGCAAGGCGGCCGTGAGGTTATCCGCGAGGACCGGCCCTTCGCGAATCGCGTGCTGCGCCGTCATCGGGTAGACGCCGCCCGCTTCGTCCGGAATCGCTGCGCAGTCGCCGAGCGCCCACACGCCGTCGCTCCCGGCGACGCGCATGTCGCGTCGCGTTTCGATCGCGCCGCGCTTCGTCTTCGGCAGATCGATCTTCGCGATCGTCGGCGAGGGTTTGACGCCCGCGCTCCAGATCACCGTCTCGCTCTCGATCCGCCGGCCGCTCCGCAGCTCGATCCCGTTCTCGTCCACCGACGTGACGCCGTCGCCGGTCAGCACCTCGATGCCGCGGCGCTCGAGAACGCGCCGCGCGTACGCGCCCATCTTCGCCGGCAGCCCCGCGAGCAGCACGGGACCCGCCTCGATGAGGACCACCTTGATTCGTTGGGGCTGCAGCCGCTTGTAGAAACGGATGACGCTGCGAAAGAGTTCGGCGATCTCGCCGGCCGTCTCGACGCCGGTGAATCCGCCGCCGACAACGACGATCGTCAAGAGGCGCTCGCGCCGGCTCTCGTCGTCGATCGTATCGGCCAACTCGAGGAGCCAGACCAGGTGATTGCGCAGCGCATCGGCGTCGTCGAGCGTCTTGAGCGCCCACGTGTGCTCTGCGACGCCGGGCAGCCCGAACGTCGACGTGGACGAACCGAGCGCGAGCACGACCTGATCGTATGGCTGAACGACGCGTTTACCGGTGAGAACGTGGTGATAGACGATCTCGCGGCGGTGCACGTCGATCTCGTCCACGTCGGCCAGCACGAAGCGCGTGCGCCGAAGCTGCGCGCGCACCGGGGTGACGACGTGGCGCACTTCGAGCTCGCCGGACGTTACCTCGGGGAGCATCGGCGTGAAGAGCGAGTAGTTCTCGCGGCTGAAGAGCACGATCTCGGCTTCGTCCGGGCGCAGCAGGCGCTCGAGCCGGCGGGCGACCGCGATCCCGGCGAAGCCTCCACCGACGACGACGATGAGCGGCACGCGGTGCGGTTGAAGAGGGTCGCGTGGAATACCTCCCGCCACCCTCGGCCCCCGAACCGGAGTCGCCGAAGTCCGTGCAGCGGCGCCGTGGGGGCATCGGCGCGATCCTCGCCGCGATCGTCGCGTTTCTCCTGAAGTTCAAAGCCGTACTCGTCGGCGCGAAGTTCTTCGGCCTCACGTGGACGTTCTTGCTCTCGCTATGGATCTACGTCGTGATCTTCGGCTGGAAGCTCGCCGTCGTCGTGATGCTGCTCTTGCTCGCGCACGAGTTGGGGCACTACTTTGCCTTCCGAGCCTACGGATTGCCGGTGCGGCTGCCGTCGTTCGTCCCGCTGCTCGGCGCGTTCACCGCCGGCGCCGCGCCCGACGATCTCGAACAAGATGCCTACATCGCGCTCGCGGGTCCGCTCGTCGGCCTCGGCCTGGCGGCGGTCTGTTTCGCGATCGGCGACGCGACCCACGATCGCTTCTGGTTCGCGTGCGCGGATCTCTCGGCGTTCTTGAACCTCTTCAACATGATCCCGACGCCGCCGTTCGACGGCGGGCGAATCATCGGCGCGCTCTGGCCGCCGCTGTGGATCGCCGGCTTCGCCCTCTTCTTCGTCGCCGCGCTCGCGATGCACATCCCGATCCTCTTCGTCCTCATCATCGGCTTGCTCGGACTTCCGTCGATTCTCGGGGCGTGGGGCCGAACCGATCCGCGCGCCGCGCGCATGACGCTCAATGCGCGCGTGCGCGTGAGCCTCTGGTATCTCGCGACCGTCGCCGGACTCTTCGTCGTCATGGCGCAGTCGCACGCGATCGCGACGCCCGGATCGTCGGGCAGCCCGATCTGGTGACGCACCGGGCGCTTCTCGCTGCGGCGCTTCTCTCGATCCTCGTCGCCGCGCTCGCAGCGCGACCGCACGCAGTACCGGGCCCACATCTGCGCGACTTCGAGGCCTACTGGGCGGCGGGCGCGACGTGGAACGCGCGCGAGGACGCCTATTCGCCTGCGATCTGGAATGCCGAGCGCGTCGTTCCGGGCGTCGACGCGCGGCGCGACGAGATCTTGCCGTTCGTCGGTCCGCCGGCGACGCTGCTCGCGTGGAGCCTCTTCGCGCGCCTGCCATATGCGACGGCCGCATCGCTCTGGTCCGCTTTCGAAGTCGCCGCGGCGATCGCCCTCGTCGCCGGCGTCGCGCTCGGGAGCCATGCGCGCATGGATCTCTTCACGCTGGCCGCCGTAACGGCGCTGGGGCTCGCCTGCGCCCCCGTAAGCAGCGCGATCGTGCTCGGCCAACTCGCCCTGCCGGCATTCGCCGCGGCCGCACTGCTGGTGCCGCTCGCCTCGCGATCGCTCTTCGCCGCCGCGGCGGCCGCGATCATCGCGTTCGCACAACCGAACGCGTCGCTCGGATTGCTCTCGCAACTCGGGCGCAACCGGATAACGATCGCGCTTGCGTGCGCGGCGCTCGCATCGTACGCGCTCGGCGCGGTCGCCGCCGGTTGGGGGTGGCCGGCGGCATACGCGCGCATCGTCGCCGCCCAGCTCGCGGCCGAGCGCTTCGACGCGATACAGTTGACGCCGGCCGCGATCGCCTACGGATTCGGCGCCGCGCCCGCACAGGCGCGCCTCATCGGCTTAGCAGTCGCGGCGCTCGCGATCGTGGCGGCCGTCCTTATCGCGATTGCCGTCCGCGGGCGCTTCGCTCGCTTCGCCGCGTTTTCCGCGCTCGTGCCGTTCGTCGCCGCGTTCGTCCACGAACACGACCTCGTCGTCGCTGCCGCAGCCGCGCCCTGGTGCGCGCTGCGGACGCGCGGGGCGACGCGCGCGATCGCGCTGACCGGAACGCTGCTGCTCTGCGTTGACTGGCTCGGCCTCGCGCAGCGGCCGAGCGCCGCGGTGCAAAGCGCGCTGCTTCTCTTCGCCGCGCTCGCCGCATTCGCGTCGCTCGGCGAGACGCGCGAACTGCGCGCCGGCGCGGTTATCGGGGCGGTCGTCGCGTGCGCGTTGGCGGCTGCGGTTTGGCTCGCTTACGGTCATCCGGCGCCGATCTGGCCCGACGCCCTCGGCTCGTTCCAAGCGCCAAACGGCGCGTCTGCGGCCGCGATCTGGTCGCAAGAGCAGCGCGCGACGGGGTTGTTCGCAGTGAACCCGGCGTGGGCCGCGCTGCGTTCGGCCCCGCTGCTCGGGTGCGCTCTACTCGCTTACGCTATATATCGACGTCCATCACGTTGTCGAACGGCGTGAGCGCGTTGGGGTGGAAGTTCTTGAGGTCCTTGTTGTAGCCGTCGATGTCCTCGCGCAGCGACGTGACGACGATTGGAACGTCCTTCACGAGCTCTTGCTGGACCACCAGCATGTCCTTGTTGCGCTGCTGCTGTTCGTAGTGCGTGAAGAGCGCATCCATCGCCGCCTGCGCGCGAGGATTGCACCAGCGCACGTCGTTCTGACCGTTGGGCGGCAGCGAGCGGCAGGAGTAGAGCGGAGACATGTCCCCGATCGCGTCGTTCACCCACGCAAACGCGATGACGTCCCAGCGCGTCGAGTAGACGATGCCGCCCTGCTCGAGCGGCGCGAAAAACATCGCCGGTGGGTAATGACGCACGGTGAGATCGACGCCAATCTCCTTCCACCACGAACGGATCAGCTCGATCTGCTCGTCGACGTCCTGCGAGCCCGCGACGGTCGCGAAGTCGAGCAGCAGCCTCACGCCGTTCTTCTGCCGAATGCCGTCGGCGCCGCGCGTCCATCCGTCCTTGTCGAGGAGCGCGTTGGCGCGCGCGATGTCGAACGGCGTGACCGGGATCGACGACACGTAGTACGGCGCGTTCTTCGGCGTCGTCACTTCTTGGAGGATGCCGACGCCGCGCCCGATCTTGTTGATGATCGTCTGACGATCGAGCGCGAGGCGGAGCGCCTGCCGCACGATCGGATCGCGCAGGGCCGGCCGTCCCGTTTCGAAATCGAGATGGTTGAACAAATAGCTCGGTTGACGGAGGATCGAGATCCCCGGGATAGCTTGCACCCGGGCGAGATACGCGCCGGGTACGAGAGTCCACATATCGATCTCTTTGGCCTCGAGCTGGGCGAGCACGGTGTCGCGATCCGGGATGATCTTGTAGACGATCTTCTTGAGTTTCGGCTGGCCGCGCCAGTAGAGCGGATTGGGCACGAGCACGATGTCCTGCGCGCGCTCCCAGCGCAGATACTTAAACGGCCCGATGCCGATTGGAAGCGAATTGTACGCAACGTGGTTGATGTTCGGATATTGCGCCAGCAAATGCTTGGGAAGGATGCACGGGTTCGCGCCCGCGGTCGAGAAGAACGTCTCGATGAACGGCGAGTAGGGCTTGCGGAGATGGTAGACGACCGTGTATTTGTCGGGCTCGTCTATGCTCGTGATCTGATCCCAGCCGAGACGCCCGACCTCGTTGTTCGCGGGGTTGAGAACGACTTTGGTCGAGAAGACGACGTCGTCGGCATCGAACGGAGCGCCGTCCGACCAGCGCACGCCCTTGCGAATATGGTAGGTAATCGTCAGCCCATCTTTGCTGACGCCGCCGTTCGTCGTATCCGGCACCTCCGTGGCGAGCTCCGGATAGGGGTTGTTGTGCTCGTCCCATTTGATCAGATACGCCATCGTCATCGACGAGAGGTAGCCGATGTCCAGAACCTGGCCGAGGTGGGGGTTGAGCGTGTTCACGTCGCCCGCGTCGGCGAAGCGCAGCACGTGCGGCTGCGTCCAGGCGTTCGCGCGGCCGCCGGCGCCGCTCGCGCCCCCGGTCTTCGTGCATGCGGCCAGCCCCGCGAGCGCGGCGGCACAGAGCGCGATGGTGTAAAGACGTTGCTTCATCGTTGCGGAGCTCCTTAGATCGAGTAATCCCAAGGATCCCAGAACGCCGAGATCACGGGCGAGGGTTTAAAGCCTTTGAGATCGGTATTGTAAACGAACGGAAAGCGGTTGAAGTAGAGGATGATCGTCGGCATGTCGAGTGCGAGCTGTTGCTGCACGACGACGTAATCGTGCTTTCGGCGCTTTTGATCGATCGTTTTGAGGGCGTCGTTCATCGCGTCGGTCGCGACGCGGTTGTTCCAGAACATCGCGTTCTGGCCTTTCGGTGCCAGGTTGTCGCCGGAGTAGATCGGGCTGTCGTCGGGATCGGCGGCGCCGATCCAACTGAAGAGCGCGACGTCGTAGTGCCCTCCCTGCAGAACGCCGTTTGTCGAGTTGTCGAAGAATTGGTCGGTCGGATAGTTCTTGATGTCGGCCTGGACGCCCACGTCGCGCCACTGGCGCTGTAGAACCGTCTCGTTCTCCTTCCCGACGTTGGACTCGGTCTGCGTGCTCATGACGAACTCCAGCCGCTGACCGTCCTTTACGCGAATCCCGCCGGGCCCGACATTCCAGCCGTCCGCGTCGAGGAGCGCTCGCGCCTTTGCCGGGTCGAACGGATAGTGCGCGACGTCGTCGGTATAGGCCCACGAGAAGTGCGGCTGCTGGTCGGTGTTCGCCGGGATCCCGGATCCGTGGAGGATCTTCGCGATGATCTCGTTCTTGTCGGTCGCGTAGGCCAGCGCACGGCGCACCTGCACGTCGTTGACGATCGGGTGCTTGAGGTTAAAGTCGACGTGCGACCACGAGAAGGCGTCGACGCGGAGGGCCGTGAGCCCGTTGCGCGGATCGGCGGCGATCTGCTGATAGATCGGCCACTTGAGGCCGCTGCCCAGCGCGAGCATGTCCACCTCGTGGGTCTGCAACTGCGTTATGACCGTATTCTCGTCGGGCAGGATCTTATAGATCACTTCCTTGAGCTTCGGCGCGCCGAGATAGAAGTCGGGATTGGCGACGAGCTTCACGTCCTGGCCGCGGTTCCACTCGACGATCTTGAACGCGCCGCTGCCGACCGGCAGCGCGTTGTACGGTGCGGTGTTGAACGAGCCTTTGTCGTCGTTGTACTTCGCTAAGATGTGCTCGGGCAGGATCGGCGCGTTGCCGTTGACGCTCCAGAGCTGCTGCAAGAACGGCGCGTAGAGTTTCTTCATGTGGATGACGGCGACGTAGGGGTTCGAGCAATCGATGCTGCCGATGTCTTTAAAGCCATCGGTCGTGATGACGTTGTTGTGCTTGTTCATCACGGCCTGCCAGGTGAACTTGAGATCGTTGCACGTGACCGGCGGGCCGTCTTGCCACTTCATGTTCTTGCGCAGCTTGTAGATCAGCGTACGGCCGTCTTTGCTGACGTCGCCGTTCGCGACGGTCGGGATCTCCGAGAGCGCGTCGGGGACCGGCCGGCCCTTGTCGTCGTAGCGCACCGTCCACGAATAGGCGAACATCGCGATGTCGAGGGTCGGGCTTGCCGAAGCGAGCATCGGGTTGAGGTTCTTCGGATCCGCAAACTCGGAGAAGCGCAGGACGCCGGGGATCGTCCACGGATGGCGCGTCCCCGCGGGAGCGTTTCCGGTGGAGACCTTCGTGCAGCCGGCGGCGACGGCACCCAGTGCCAGCACGGCGGCAACGCGCGCCCATCCAGCGCTCAAGCAGACGCTCCTTCCTCGCCCTCATCGGCGCGCATCGTTTCCGGATCGATACCGCGAGCCGCACAGAACTCGCGATAGGCCTCCGGCGCAATCTCCGACGGCTTGATCTCGCTGCGGCCGCCCCAAAAGACGTTGGTGTACGCAAACTCGATGCCGGCTTCCCGCAGGTGGGCGTCGATCGCCGCTTTATGCGCGAGCACCGCCTGTTTCTCCATTCCGTGGGCCACGGCCATGACGTTGACGTCGTGAAACTCGGGACCTCCCTCGCGCCAATAGGCGTGCGTGATGACGTAGTGACGGCCGACCTCACAGCCCGCCTCGATCTCACGCCCCGGCGGGACCGCCCAATGGAAGAGCGCGTTGTAGCGCGTCGCGCGTTCGTCGCCGGCCGTCGCCTTCACGTGCTCGAGGAAGGTCGAGAAGCGGCCGATGACGCCGCGGCGCTGCAGGGCGCTCGCAACCTCAACGAACGCGTCGAGATCGAGGCCGGCTTCGCGAGCGCGGGCCTCCCAGAGATTGCGGACGATCTCGTCGAGCGCGAACTCGCGCTTGAGCGCGACGAGCACGCGCCACTCGAGGTCCGAGAGTTCGACGAGCGTCGTCTGCAGCGGCCGCGCCGGCTCGTCGGCGCGGGCGCCGGGCTGCAGGCCTCGACGGCGTACGTGCCCGACGCCGAGCGTGAAGAGCATCTTAGCAGGCATCAATCGAAAGCGCCGCGCGCCGACGCGCTCGCCGAGCCACTGCGCGTGTTTGCGTATCGAGAATCCCTGCGGCACTTTCAACGTCGTCCAGAGGCGATAGGTGCTCCCGGCGGAGACCGCATCGGTCGTGCGGATCACGACGTGACCCGAGAACGGATCCTCGCGAACCATGTAGTCGAAGGCGGCGTCGAGCCGCTCGGGATCGACCTCCCACGCGCAGAGCGCGCCGTTGGCCAAGCTCGTCGCGAGCAGCGTCTGGCGGACGCGGCGGATCGTGCCCGCGCGCAGCATCGCGGCGACGCGTTCGAGCACCGTCTCGACCGAGACGCCGCTGCGGGCGGCTATTTCGCCGAACGGGTCTACTTGAAATCCGGAGAGACGGTCCTCGGAGATCGCCAAGATCGCCGAGTTGATCGGGTCGGAGATCGTCGCCGGTACGCCGGAGACTCCCGCCTCACTAGATTTGGACGTCGCTAATTCCGGTGGCGTAGAGATAGTTCTGTTCGGCCGTTCGCACGCCGTAGAGCGCGGTGATGTACGACGATTGCGCGGTCGTCAGATTCGCCTCGGCGGTCACGACGTTGAGAATCGTCGTCGCGCCGACTTTGTATTGCGCCTGCGTCGCGTCGAGCGAGACCTGGGCGGCGGTCAACTCCGAACGGGCCTGCACGAGCGAGGCGCGCGCCGAGATCAGCGTCGCGAGCGCCGAACGAACGTCGGATTCCACGGTGAGCTTCGTCGAGTTCAGCGTCGCGTACGCCTGATCGAGTTGCGATGCGGCCACCGCGACGTTGTAGTTCGTCTCGCCCGAATCGTAGATCGGCACGGTTAAGCTGAGGCCGATCGCCTTGTCGTTCGACCACGCAGCCTGCCCCGGACAGACCGAGCTGGTGGCCGTCGTGATGCAGTCGAGAAACGTTCGGCTGACGCCGTCGCTCGCGCCGGCGGCGAGGATGGGGAATCGCGCCAACTTCGCGTAGCGCAGGTTCTCCTTCGCGGAGTCGACGTTGTACTCGGCCGAGATGTAATCGGGGCGCATGATCATCGCCCGCTTCAGCGATGCGGTGTAGGTTGGATTCGGCGCGGCCGGCTGCGCGGTGATCTGCTTCGGAACGACCTGCGCGTCGGCGTCGAGGCCGAGCGTCGTCGCAAAGGTGGCTTGCGCTCCGATCGCCGCGCCCTGCGCGGTTACGAGATTGCCGCGCGCCTGCGCGGTCTGAAACTGTGCCGCGGCGATGTCGGAACGTGCGGCGGCGCCGTTGCGGATCTGCGCCGCGACCGAGGCTTCGTTCACCTCGAATTCGTGCACGAGCTGCGCGTCCGCGGTGACGGTGGCGTTGTCTTCCAATACCGCGTAGTACGCGTTGGCGACGTTGAGCGCGAGCGTCTGCAACTGACGCAGCAGCGTCGCGCGTCCGGCGACGTCGGCTGCCTTCGCCGATCGAATGTTCGCGATCGTCCGGCCGCCGTCGTAGATCAGCTGCGTGATCGAGATCGTCGCCGATTCGGTCGTGATCGTGCTCTGGCTGTAGGTCCCGAACGACGGCTTCGTCGGCGCCGGGTTGGGAACCGCGGGCGGCGGCGTCGGGCTGCTGACCGACGACGACGTTCCGTTCGTGTAATTCTTGCCGGCCTGGCCGTTGCCGCTCACGGTCGGATAGTAGGCTTGCACCGACGACGTGTATCGCGCGTGAATCGCCGCCCACTGTGCGTTCTCGAGGGCGAACGTCGGTGAGAGCGCGACGCCGATGCGCACCGCATCTGCCAAGGAGATCGACTGGGGCACGCCCTTCTTCGCCTTGAGCGCCGCAACGTCGGGTGCGGGCGCGCCGTATGCCGGATAGGGCAGCGGCGTGCCGCTGATCGTCGGTTGCGGTTGCGGTGAGGGCATCTCGATGCCGCGCAACGGCGACGCGTCCTGGTTCGTAGCCGTCTGCGCCGGCGCGATGCCGGTGACGAGTCCGCCCAGCGCGAGCGCCACGACGAGCGCGCGCGCGGGGAGCCTTTGTGCCTTCATCCTCAATGCACCGAACCCGCCTGCGACGCGGCGCCGCCGCTCACGGCGACGACGCTCCCATCCTTGAGCGCATCGGGCCGGGTCGTGATGACCATCGTGCCGGGCTGCACCTTCGGACTGATGACCTGCGACATCGTGTCGGTCTGCACGCCGACGCGCACCGGAACCGCTTGCGCTTTGTTATCGGCGACGACGTAGACGATGCTGCCGGCCGGCGTCTGCGCGACCGCGCTTCGCGGCACGACGATCGCGCCGACGGCCCTTGCCTTTGTGACGGTTACCGTCACGAGCATGCCGCCCCGCAGGACGTAGCCGGGGTTGCGCAGTTGGAGCCGCGCAAGGTACGAGAGCGTACCCGCGGTCGGAACAAGGTTCACGGTCTGCACGGGGCCGCTGAACTTCCGGCCGGGCAACGAGGTCGAGGCGAACGCGACCGAGATTCCGGGATGGACGTACGCGAGATCCTCGTCGGGAACGTTGACGTTAATCCACACTTGGTCGACGCGCGCGACCTGCAGCACCGGCTGCGACGGCGACGCGTACGCGCCGGGATCGACGAGCCGGTTTGCGACGACCGCGTCGTACGGCGCGTAGAGGAACGTCTGCGAGAGCTGCGTGCTGAGCAACTGCGCTTGCGCGCTGGCCGCTGCGGCCTGCGCCTGCTGCGACTTCACGTTCTCCGCGCTGACGGCGTTGTTTCGCAGGCCGACGACGGAGTTATTGTAGGTCTGCTGCGCCTGAACGTAATTCGCTTGCGACTGCTGGAGCGTCGTCTCCGAGACGTAGCCCTGTTTGTAGAGCTGCTGGTTCTGATCGTAGACGAGCTTCGCGTTGTCGAGCGACGCCTTCGCGGTCTGGACCGCGGCGTTGTTGGTCTGCACCTGGACGGGGTATCCGACGACAGAACCTTGCGCGGCCGCCGAGAACTGCGAGGCCTGCGCTCGCGCCTGCGCGAGCTGCGCCTCGAGCGTCCGCGGATCGATCGTCGCCAGCAACTGGCCCTTATGGACCATATCGCCGATATTGACGTTGATCTTCAGAATCGTGCCGCTCTGCTGGAAGGCGAGCGTGGACTGCTCGAGGGGGGCGATCTGCCCGTCGAGGGTGAGGTAGGTGGCGATATTCTGCCGCGATGCGGCGGCGGCGTCGACGGTCAGCGGCGGGGGGCCCTGGGGCGGCTTCTTGCCGCAGCCCGCAAGGGGCAGCGCCGCGGCAGCCGCGACCGCCAAGAGCGCCGCCTTCAAAGGAACGGGGAGGGCTGTCATCCTGAGCATCTCTTTCCTAAAGAAACGGTCCTTCATGGTCTCATATACGGCGCCCAGGGGCCTTTGATTCAAAGCAAACGCGGTGGGCGCCTGGCTCACAGACTCCCACAACCGCGGCATGAGGTAATCGGCTGCAAGGCGTATCTCCCGGGGGCATGAGCGCGAAACTCGACATCGGCCGCTCGTACAGCCTTCAGAGCCGCGTCGAGGAGTGGATGACAGCCGAGAAGGCCGGGAACAAGGGCGTCGACGTGCTCTCCACCTCGATGCTCGTTCAATTGGTTGAGAGCGCCGCGATCCATTGCGTCGAGCCGCTCTTGCGGGCCGGCCAGGTTACCCTTGGCACGCACGTCGATCTCGAGCACAAAAAGCCCGTGCCCGTCGGCTTTATCGTGCGCACCGAAGTTGAAGTCGTCATGCTCGACGGACCCCGCGTGAGCTTCGCCGTCCACGTCTTCGACGAACAGGAAGAGGTGGCCGAGGGGACCCACGAGCGGTACGTCATCGAAAAGGCCAAATTCCTGGCAAAGCTGCGCGAAAAGCTTGCCTGAGCAGGCTCCCACTGCAGGGGAGGCAATCGCCCGTCCCCGAAAAGGGGACGTCAAAGGTCACCTGGAGCAGCCCCACGGGGGTCAGGACGGTAAGGCCTTAAGTCTCAATTAACTAGCTAGGAGGACAGATTGAAGCGACTGAGCACTGGAATCCTGACCGCGCTCATGGCGGCCGGTCTTGGATTCAACGCGGTCGCAGCCCAGCCCGGAGCGTCGCATGGCAACATTGGAACCAAAGCGATCGCGCAGGACCAGGGTGCGATGGCTGCTCCGCCGGCGAACTTCGGGTCCCCGCCGTCGGGACAGTATCCGATTCTCTATAACGACCATCACGTCTACTCGAAGCCCGACATCCTGAAGCAGGGTCGTGTGCTGGCCGCTCTCGTGAAGAACGGCACGCTCCTCATCCCGCTTCGTTCGATGTTCGAGCAAATGGGCGCAACCGTCTCGTACGACGGCGGCACCAAGACCGTGACGGTCAGCAAACCAGGCGCCGAGGTCAAGGTGATCGTCGGTAAGCCGGAAGTGGTCATCAACGGTGAGTCGCGTCCGCTGGACGTGCCGCCCGAGATCTATCAAGGCACCGTTCTCGTTCCGGTCCGCGTGATCTCGGAAGGCATGGGCGCCTACGTGCTATGGGTCGCCGACAAGCGTCTCGTGGTCGTGCGCTATATCCCGGCGACACCGGCTCCGCCGCCGCCGGCCCCTCCGCCGCCGCCGCCGCCGGCCCCAACGCCGACTCCCACTCCGCCGCCCTACTACGACTTCTACGTCGCCGGTGACTACATCATCTCACCGAAGGTGTACAACGAGTTCGTACCGGGCAGCAGCAGCAACAACAACATCGGCGGGTTCTCGTACCGCATTCACGGTGCAATCGAAATCCCGGTGATGAACCTTCCGTGGATGGTTGAAGTCGACTATCGCCAGTACAACTGGAATCACGCCTGCGGTGGCAGCAGTGATCCGGAGTGCTACGTGACGACGATCGGCGGGCTCGGTCAATCGGCCGTGCCGGCCTTCAACGGTAAGGACTACGCGGGCGACGTACGGCTGGGCCTTCGGATCCTCAAGCCGCGCATCTACCTCGTAGGAGGCTACATGTGGCGTCGCAGCAACTACGGTTATCCGAATGAAGGCGGCGCCGGCGTGGGTCTCGAGAAACTTCCGGACCTGGATCGCGTCTTCTCGTTCTACGGAAGCGCAATCTACTACTTCGGCGTCGACGGCAACTACCAGAGCGGTGCGTTGGCCTGCGGCAGTCCGGGTGGTGGTGGATGCACGTACAACGTAGGATACGACGTCCTTCGCTACGATCTCGGAGTCAGCTACACGTTCCCGGGATTCCCGCTCTTCATCGAAGCGGGCTTCCTTGGAGACAGGGGTTGGAACAACATAGCCGCCCCGATCGGCTTCTCCGAAAGCGGTCCGTACGCAGGCATCGGCCTGAAGCTCTAAGCTTCAGCGCCAATACCGAATCGAAAGCCCCCGCAAACGCGGGGGCTTTCTTTCTTACTATGCGGGAGCTACGGATTAGCGGACGTGCACGGCGGCGCCATCACCTGCACCGCGGGATGATCCGCGGTAGCCGGCATGGGCGTCGCGGTTGGGTCGGGCTTCGCGCCGGCGGTTGCCGGCGGACAGGCTTGCGCATCCGCGAACCAGTGCTCGGTGAATCCGCTTGCCATCGCGGACTTCACCTGTTTCCCGAAGTACGTATTCGGATATTTGTGGACGATGATCTGCATGAACTGCCACGTTCGCTCTTGCTCGGGCTTCGTGTAGACCTTCTGCATCACGAGGTAGCCGAGGTAGTAACTGCGCGCGAGCTCCGGATCGTTCGGGTATTTCGCGGCCCAACGCTGCAGCGCTTCGGTCGCGAAGTCGAGCTTCGAGATGAGCTTCGGATCGGTCGTATAGACGCCGGCGCTGATGGCCCCGTCCTTGTACGTGTTGTCGATGCCGAGATAGCTCATCTTCATTCGCCCGAAGTATTCGTCCCCTGGCGCCGATTCCTTGAACTGCTCGCATTTGAGGTGTGCCCACTTGCTCTGGGTTGCACTGCATGCGTCCTTGGTCTTGGCAGGTGTCGACGTCGGCTGCGGCGTGGCGGCAACCCCGCCGAGCGGCGACGCCACGACCAATAGTCCGACGCTCGCAACATAAGCAGCAAGCGACAATGTTGGTGTGCGTTTCACGTTGTCTAATCTCCTTCGGGCGCTTCACACAAGACCGCAGCACCCTTTTCGGGAGTACCTCTTAACCGCATCGAGGCTCGCAGCCTGCTCGGACCGAACCCTCCGGCAGCATGGCTCGCTCCATCCGCGCTGCCGCGGTGCAGCTTCGAGCGCACGACCGCGCCGACTTCCGCGCATCGCTCGACCGCATCGTCGACGCCGTTCGAGCGGCGGCCGCGACCGCCGACCTCGTCGTGCTTCCCGAAGGAACGCTGCCCGGATACGTGCTCGGCGACGCGCCGATTGACGAGCGCGAGATCGCCGGCGCGATCGATAGGCTGCGGGAGGTGGCGACGCGCTCGCGGACGGTCATCGTCGCCGGCGCCGCGGTCGCCGCGCAAGGCGGCGTGCGAAATTCCGCCCTCGTCATCGATGCGGACGGGGCGCTCGCGGGGCGCGCCGATAAGTTCTTTCTCTGGCACTTCGACCGCCGCTGGTTCGCGCGCGGCGAGGATCTAGCGCCGATCGCGACGGCGATCGGCGTGCTCGGCGTCTTCGTCTGCGCGGACGGGCGCATTCCGACGATCGCGCGCGCGCTCGTCGACCGGGGAGCCGAGGTGCTCGTGATGCCGACCGCGTGGGTTACGAGCGGACGGGATCCCGACGCGCTCGAGAACGTTCAAGCCGATCTCCTCGCGCGAGTGCGCGCCTACGAAAACGGCGTTCCGTTCGTTGCCGCAAACAAATGCGGAAGCGAGCTCGGGATGGTCGCCTATTGCGGCAAGAGTCAGATCGTCGACGCGAGCGGCGAGCGCCTGGCGATCGCAAGCCAGCACGACCCCGAAACGGTCGCGGCCCAGTTCGAGATCGCGGCGGCGAAGCCGCACCGGACGCCGATCCGGCCGATCGAGCGGCGCGCGAGCGAAACCCGCGCTCCCGTCCGCATCGCGATCTCCTTCGACGCGCTCCCTGCGGACATCGACGACCGGCTGCGGCTGCTCGACGATCGGTACGCCCTCTCGCCGTCGGATCCGCAGCGTCTCTCCGCGCTCGATCGCGACGTTCCGCTCGCGCGCGTCGAGGACGGCGTCGTCCTCGATCCCGCGGGGCTCGTCGCATATCGGCGCGCCGGCTATCAATTGATCTGCTGGACGACCGATCTCGCCGCGCCGTGGTCGGAACGAATCGCTCGCGCGCGCGCGCTCGAGCTGCGCATCTATCTCGTCGTCTTCGACCGTCCCCGGCGGCGCGCGTTCGCGGTCGATCCCGACGGAGCGATCCTCGCGGGCACCTTCGACGGCTACCTGATCGCCGGCTTCGCGCTCGATCCTCGGCGCACGCTCCAGACGCTCGTCGCCCCCGGCACCGACGTGGCCGAGGGGCTGGAACGCGTGAGCGCGATCCTTACGTGAACGAAGACGCGAGCGCGCCCGCGCGCGGCGGGAAACCGATCGTCTCGCTGCTGACGGCGATTCTCGCCGTCTTGGCGGCGCTCGGAACGCTCTTCGCCCACCATCGGTCGATCTCGGCGCTCGCCGTCAAGAACGCAGCGATCCTGGCGCAAGCGCGCGCGAGCGACACGTACAACTCCTACGAGTCCAAGCAGATCCGGTACAATATCTACCGCGCGCTGCTCGCGAGCGATCTCGTGCGCGGCGCCGAGACGAAGGCTCGGTTGACGGCGGTCGCCGAGCAGGAGCACGGCTCGTCACCCGCGGTGCTCGAGAAGGCTCGCGCGCTCGAGGATCAATCCGTCCGCGACGACGAGCGCTCCGAAACAATTCTCAAATCCTACGAGACCCTGCAGTTCGCAACGACGGCCTTTCAGATCGCCATCGTGCTCGTCTCGATCTCGGCATTTGCGGGAACTCGCCTCATCCTGCCGCTCGGGTGCGTCCTGAGCGGCGTCGGGCTCGTCCTCTTCCTTGCGGGTCTGCTGCAGAGCCGTTAGGGCGGCGGCGCTCGCCGCCGCCCTGCTCGCCTTCACCGGGGCCGCCGCGCGAAATCAGCCGGCGCATCTTGCGACCGGCCGGATCGCGACGACCTCGTGGCCCTACCTTCCCGGAAGCCTGATCCCGCTGCGCGTCAACGGATTCAATCCGCCGTATTACTCGGTGCTGCTCGGTCCGGGAAGCCTCTCGAGCGACGGATCGTACGAGATTCCCTCGGGCGCCTCCGGAACGGCGTTCCTCGTCGCCGGCAATACGACCGGACTCGCGGCGACGAAACTGCGAATCGCGCCGCCGCCGCCGCTCGATCGGCCGCTGCTCGTCGTCGCCTCGTACGACGACGGCTTGATATTCCACGACGGACTCGATTTTGCGGTGCGCGGCGTTCTCGCCACCGGCGGAACGCCGGCCGACGCCGCGGTCGATCGATCCGGGAAGATCGCTGCCGCCGACACGCAAGGCTCTTCGCTCACGCTCGCAACGCTCGCCTCGTGGAGCGTCACGCGCGTCGACGGCGTCGTGCTCGGCGACGAGATCGCGATCGACTCGACGACGCAGGCCGTTTTCGTCACCGATCGGGACTCGAACGGAAGCGGCGCGCTGACGCGGGTGGATGCCGCCGGAAGCGTCGCGCGCGTGGCGACCGGCGCGACCGCCGAGGGCCTGGCGATCGACGAGCGCCGCGGGCTCGTCTACGTCGCCAACGCGAACGACGGGACGATTGCGGTCGTCGACGGACGTTCGATGCGCGTGCTGCGCAGGTTCCACGCCGTCGACCGGATCTTCTCGCTCGCGCTCTCGCCGGACGGCAATCGGCTCTACGGAGTCTCGAATGAGAGCACCGGCTCGCCGTTCGGTGCGGCCGGGTCGGCCGTCGCGATCGCGCTGCGCGGTCCGTCGCCGCGAATCGTCGCTCGCAGCCCCGACCTCGACTTTCCGCTCGGCGTCGCGCTCGATCCCCGCACGGCCACGCTCTTCGTTACCGACGAATCGCGCAACGTGGTCGACGTCCTCGACGCGGGCACGCTTCGGCCGAGGCGCGCGCCCCTGCGAACGTGCGCGACGCCGTGGAAGCCCACGCTCGATCCGGAGAGCGAGCGGCTTTACGTACCCTGCGCGGGATCGAACGCGATCGATGCGTTCGATCTGCGGACGCTGCGGCGCGTGCCGCGAGCCCCGTTCGCGACCGGGAGTTATCCGCTCGCGGTCGCAATATGGCATCCGAGATGAAGCGGATCGCTGCGACCGCACTCTTCGTTCTCGCGACGACGTTCGCGGCGCGCGCGGATCAACTGCCGGCGCGTATCGCCCCGAGCCCACCGTTTCCGCGAATTCTCCAGCAAGCGCCGACGGTCGAGCCGATCGCTCCCGGAATCGAGTACGGCGAGTATCAGCTCGTCACCGCGGCCGGCCCGTTGAGCGTCCACGTGATCGCGATCGCGCCCCACCGCGACGACGTGCGCATCGAGAGCGTGCTCGCGAGCGACGCGCTCGCGTCGCGCGGCGAGACCGTCGGTGCGATGGCGCAGCGGACCCGCGCGGTCGCCGGGATCAACGGCGACTACTTCGATATCGGCAACACGAACCGGCCGCAGAACATCGTCGTCCGCAACGGCGCGCTCCTGCAACTACCGACGAAGCGCTACGCGCTTGCGATCGGCCGCGACGGCATGCCGCACATCGCGCAGTTTACGTTCTCCGGCGAGCTCGACATCGACCAGCGCACGATGCCGCTCGACGGCGTCGAGGTGCTCCCGCCGCCGGGCGGCGGCCTCTCGCTCGTCACGCCGGAGTTCGGTCGCGTGCGGCCGCTCGATAACGTCACCCTCGTCGGGCTCGCGCCGCTCGGCGGCACGCCGCCGTTCACGCGCTATCGCGTCACCGGCGTCGCCGACAACGGATCGCCGCAGCCGCCCGGCTACTATCTCGCGATCGGATTGAACGATTACGGCGTCGTCGGCGTCCCGGACGCCGGCGCGATCGTCGCCGCCGGCGGCGAGCTCACGCCGCTCGGCCTCGCAAACATGGAGACGGCGATCGGCGGAGGTCCGCTCATCCTGCACGACGGCGCCTGGTACAACGACGACACCGGACCGAGCGGCAGAGAGTTTGCGAAACGAATTCCTTGCTCGGGCGTCGCGATTGCGCCCGACGGAAGGCTCTTTCTCATCGAGGTGGACGGGCGCCAGCGCGACGTCAGCGCCGGCCTGCTGCGGCCCGAATTCGCCGAGCTGATGCGATCGCTCGGCGCGACCGAAGGCATGGCGCTCGACGGCGGAGGCTCCTCGACGATCGTCGTGCGCCGTCTCGGCGATAGCGATGCGGCCGTGGCGAACTCGCCATCCGACCGCATCGAACGCCCGGTGGGCGACGGTCTCTTCGTCTACAGCACCGCGCCCGTTGGGCCCCCGGTTCGCCTCGTCGCGCGGCCGAGCGCCGTCCGCGCGGTCGGAGGCGCCGAGGTGCCGTTGCGGATCGCGGCGGTAGACGCGGCGAACCACGTTGCCGCGCCCGCCGGAACGCTGCAGACGAGCGTCGTGCCGGCTTCGCTGGGGATCGTGCGCGACGGCGCGTTCGTCGCGCTCCGTCCCGGTACCGGACGACTGCTCCTGCGCGAAGATCGCCTCAAAGGCGACGTGCCGATCGAGGTCGCGGCTTCGCCCGCTCGCAGTAAGATTGCGCCGGCGCGACCGAACGTGGAGGCGAACGCGACGATCCCGCTCGCCGCGAAAGCCTACGACGCGGATGGCTATGCGCTCGCCCTTCCCGCGCAGTTGCAATGGAGCGCGACCGGCGGAACGATCGACGGGCGAGGCTTCTATCGAGCGGGCTCGCACAATGCGAACGTCGCCGTGCGAATCGGCGACACCGTCGCCACGGCTCGCGTGACCGTCGGCTCGCACGAGGTTCCGCTCGCATTCGCCGATCGCGCGCACTTCGTCACGATTCCGCACGGCGGACAGGGATCGCTGGTCAACGACGCCGGCTGCGACGGTTGCCTAAAGCTGGCCTTCTCCTTCAGCCCCGGCGAGCGCGCCGCTTACGCGATGAGCGACCTCGCGCTGCCGCCCGATACGATCGGCGTCTCGTTCGACCTCCAAGACGACGGCAGCGAAGCGCGCCTTCGCGTCGCGGTGCGCAACGACATCAACGAAGAGACGCTGCTCGACGCGACGCAGCTCGGAACGCCTGGCTGGCGCAACGTCGTCGTCCGCTTCCCTGCCGACACCGAAGGGAAGCGGCTAACCGCGATCTACGTTCTGCCCGCCCGAGGGCTCGAGCTCTCCGAGGGCAGCTTCGTCCTGCGAAACGTGCGGGCGATCGTCGCCGGCCAGTAGCGCGCGCCGCGAAGCGACGAGCGTTACGAGCCCGCCGCCGACGAGCAGCGCGCCGATCGCCGTCGCGAAGAGGTTGGGCGCCGCGAGAATCTCGACGCCCGGATAGCTCGCGACCGTCGCGCGCAACGAGAGTCCGCCGGCGATAACCGCGTTGCCGCCCGCGCTCAACCCAATCGCATGCGCCAACGGCCGCTCGTTCTCGTCGTCGACGGCAAAGAGCACCGCCGGCTCGCCGATTGCGCCGCCGCGCAGCATCGCGGATTGCGCGGCGTTGAAGAGAACGGCCTTCACGACGCGGCGCGCCGCCGGAACGTTGAACGAGTCGTAGGGCAAGTTGATCCCCGCGATCGTTTGACGGTGCACCATCATCAGCACCGGCGACAGGAAGACCGTGCCGGTCGGCTGCGTGATCGTGAGGCGGCTGCCGCGCGCGTCGCGCGCTTCGACGAATGCCACGTCGCGCTGGAACGTACGCAGGATGAAGTTGCCGACGTCGCGCCGCCGCTCGCCGATCGCGACGCTGCCGGCGGACCGCTCGAGGCTCACCGTCGTCGTCTGCGTGCCGGCTTGCGCGTATGGAAAGGCGAAGACTCCGAGCCCCTCGACGCGGATGCGCGCTCCCGGCGCGCCGATCGCCATCTGATCGTCGGGGGCGAAGAGACCGTGCACGATCCCCGCAAATCCGGCTACCACGGCTCCGGCGACGATCGCGATCGTCGCGACGCGAGCCCGCGCGTGCCTGGTTCGCTTGACGGCTCGCCGGCCCGCTGCGACGGCAACGACGAGGAGTGCGCAGAGCGCGACGTTATACCAGCCGGCGTGGTAGACCGGTTGACCGGGGAGAACGATCTCGACAACGACCGCGACGATCGCAAGGATCGCCGCTACCGCCGCTTCGATCAATGCGTCTTCGCCACGGACGCGACCGCCGTGCGCATCTGCTCGAACGTCAGCGCGCCGTCGAAGCTCAGCGCGACCGCCCCGCTGCGGTCGAGGAGGACCGTCGTCGGGAGTCCGGCGGCGGCGTACGTGCGTCCGTAACGCTCCCCGTCGTCGATCCAGATCGGAAACCGAATCCGAAGCGAGTCGGCGAAGGCTCGTGCGCGATCGGCCGATTCGCCCTCGTTGACGCCGACGACGACGAGCCCGTCGCGCTCGTAGTCGTTTGCGAGGCGCTGGAGATCGGGCATCTCGGCGCGGCACGGCGGACACCACGACGCCCACAGATTCATCAGCACGATGCGACCCCGGTATTGGTCGAGCGAGACCGAAGCGCCGCTATCGTCGCGCAGCGGGAATACCGGCGCGGGCCGGCCGACGAGGCCGACCGCCATGCCCGACCGCTGCGAAAAGAAGTACGGCGCGACGACGACGGTGCCGACGCCCAACGCCAGCGCGACGATCGCCCAGAGGATATAACGGGACATTCCCACCGCCTCTGCTGTGGGCGCTAGGTTCTCCTCCTCCGGCGACCGAAACGGCGACGGCGTGCCCGCCCGAATTCTCGATGGAAAGAGCCTCGCCGCCGAGCTGCGCGCCGATCTCGCCGCGCGCGCGACGGCGCTGCGCGAGCGCGGGATTCACCCCAAGCTCGTCATCGTCTTCGTGGGAGAGGACGAATCGAGCCGCGCCTACGTGCAGGCGCTCTCTCGGACCGGCACGCAGGTCGGCGTCGACGTCGTCGTCGATCAATTGCCCGCCGAGGCGACCGCAGCCGAAATCCGCGCGCGCTTGAACGAGCTGCGAACGGATCCGGCCGTGCACGGCGTGATGATCCAGCAGCCGCTTCCGCCGCATCTCTCGATGCGCGAGATCGCCGCCGCAATTCCGCCCGAGAAAGACGTAGACGGCGCCAATCCGGCCGGCGGCGCGGTCCCCGCGACGCCCGCCGCCGTGATGCTGCTGCTCGAGCGCAGCCCGCATTGGCCGCTGCGCGGCCGCCGTGCCGTCGTCGTCGGACGATCGAACGTCGTCGGGAAGCCGGTCGCAATGCTGATGCTTGCGGCCGACGCGTCGGTGACGATCTTACACAGCAAATCGGGCGATCTGCGCCCGTATCTCAAGGACGCCGACGTCGTCGTCGCCGCCTCCGGCGTTCCGGGTTTGATTCGCGGCGGCGATCTCAAGCCGGGCGCGACGGTCGTCGACGTCGGCACCACCGTCGTCGGCGGCTCGCTGCAGGGGGACGTGGACTTCGAGAGTGCGCTCGAAATCGCCGGCGCGATCACGCCGGTTCCCGGCGGCGTCGGGCCGGTGACGAACGTCGCGCTGCTGCGCAACGTCGTCGCGGCGGCCGAGCGCAGAGAGTGACGACCGCAGTCGAGTTCCGGCACGCGATGCGCCACGTTCCGACGGGAGTGACGGTCGTGACGTCGCTGAAGGACGGCGAGCCCCGCGGGATCACGGTCAACGCCTTCGCGAGCGTCTCGCTCGATCCGCCGTCGCTCCTGATCTGCGTCAATCGCGAGGCGCGCAGTTATCTCTTTATCGCAACCTCGCGCATCTTCTGCGTCAACGTGCTCGCCGGGAATCAGCGCGCGCTCGCCGAGCACTTTTCGGGGAAGGTGCGCGAGCGGCAGTTCGCCGAGATAGCCTACACGGTCGGCGCGACCGGAGCGCCCGTGCTCGCCGACGCGATCGCGCACTTCGACTGCGAACTCGCCAACGAGTACAAACTGGGCTCGCACTCGATCCTCGTCGGCCACGTTCTCTCGTGCGGAGCCCGTCCGGGATCGCCGCTCGGCTATTTCAACGGCGGCTTTCACGACTTCGGAATCCACGTGGATTGATCGCGCACACCTTTGCGGCCGGACCGCTCGACTGCAACTGCACGATCCTCGCAGACGAGGCGAGCCACGAGGCGATCGTCGTCGACGGGGGCGACGGCGTCGACGAGGTCGTCGCCTGGCTGCAGCGCAACGGATTCAAAGCGACGTACCTGCTGCATACGCACGCGCACATCGACCACATCGGCGACCTCGGACGGCTGCGCGAGCAGACCGGAGGCAGCGGGCTGCTCCATCCGGCCGATCTGCCGCTCTACTCGACGCTGGCGCTACAGGCGCGGTGGATCGGCCTCGCGCACGTCCCAGCGGTCGTCCCCCTCGACGGCGAGCTGCGCGACGGCGATCGCTTCCAACTCGGATCGCTGCGCTGCGCCGTGCTCCACACGCCGGGCCACACGCCCGGAAGCGTCTGCTTCGAAATCGACGACGGCAAGAGCACCACGCTCCTCACCGGCGACACGCTCTTCGCCGGATCGATCGGGCGCTGGGACCTCGGCGGAACCTCGATGGCCGACATCGTTCGCTCGATCGAGACGAAACTATTGCCGTATCCCGATGCGACGCCGGTGATTCCCGGGCACGGAGAGTTCACGACGATCGGGATCGAGCGCGGCTCGAACCCATACCTCGTCAATGGCTGACGCCGCCCGGCGGCTCTTCATCGGCATCGAACTCGACGAGGATGTGCGCGGCGCATGCGCCGCCGTCGGCGAATCGTTGCGAAAGACGGGTTTCGCGGCGAGGTACGAGTCGCCGGAGAAACTTCACGTCACGCTCGCCTTTCTCGGCAACGTCGAAGCGTCGCGGTACGACGAAGTGGCCGGCGCGTTGACAACCGCGGTCGCGCCGCTCGGGGCCTTCGCGGTAGTGCTCGACCGGCTCGGCGCGTTCCCGCACGAGCGCAAGCCGCGCGTCGTTTACGTCGGCGCTCGGGAGCAGGGCGCCGCCTTTCGCGCGCTCGCGCGCTCGGTGCGCGACGCCTACGCCGGGCTCGGCTTTACCTTCGAAACCGATGCGATCGCGCACGTCACGATCGCGCGCGTCAAAGAATCGAAGCGCCCGCTCCCGCTCCTCGAACTCCCGCCGATCGACGTCCGCGTCGGTGAAGTCGCGCTCTTTGAGTCCCACTTCGACCCAAGAAGCAACACGTCGCGCTACGACATCACCGCAACTGCAAGGTTGCGATAGCCAGTCGCCACGTCTTCCACCTCCAGAAGAGGCCCTGACGATCGCTGCTTCTCACATCGCCGAAGGTCCTGTCCGGCCGATGCGTTCCCGCATCGGGCAGCCAGGAATATGAAGAGCTTGGGAGTGAGCCGCTGCGCGCTAAGCAGCTGCCTCGTTTCTGGGATGATCCCAAAACGTGCGACGACGCGCTTCTAATAAGGCGGATCGGACCGATCTTCGGGTGCCACCTTCAACCAAAAGAAGTGCCACGGGTGCCGGAGCGCCGAGGCGGCAGCGGAGATCCCGTTGCCGCCTCATAACTTCCACTCGCGAGAGCGAGCTACGCGGTGCTGCCTTGTCGCGGCGTTGTCGCGGAGTGCACCGACCGGAGCCTGAAGGCGACCGCCGCCTGCACAAGTCCGTACAGTAGAAAATATATGCCGATGAGGTATGCTGTAGCGTTGACGCCTTGCGCTCCACTGCGGAACACCCACACGCCAAACGCGATCGAGATGATCCCGCCGACGATGAAGAGCCACTCGTTATTGACTATATCGCGTAGTTGTATTCCGGCCGCGATTTGAAAAATACCCGATACAATCCACCATGCCGCGATGAAGTAGACAAACGCAAGCGTGCTGGCGATCGGCCAAAACCATATAATGCACGCAGCGACAATACTAAGGATGCCTTCAAGCAGCAATGCCCACCAGTAATCGCCGGCGGCACCTGCTACGGCTGCGGCGATTGCGAAAACGCCGGCCACAAACGCGTAAATGCCGAGGACGAGTACGAGCGCAACGAGGGCGTCGCTAGGATGTACGAACGCGATCACCGCGACGACGATCGCCGCCAGACCGCGCAAGAGCAATAGCCACCAATTGCCGGTGATATTACTAAGTTTACTACTCATCGCTTGAACCATGATGGGAGCCTCCATTTCTCCTTAGCTTCGACGGCCTCGTGGTCTTACGGATGAAGGTTGATTATGGCGTAGTACGACCGCTTGGCCTAGGATGCAGCTATCGTCGCTAGAAGTTTTGAATTTTTGAAGAATATATCGTCCACGTTCGCAACCAAATCTCCCGATGACCGAGGACCGTAAAGCGAGGCCACCCCCCGCGTCGGCAAGTCCCCGCACGACCCATAAGCTGACCGCAGAGCGCTTTTGTACGGAATTCCCTTAACGGCGGCTGCAGCCTCTTACCTCGCCCTCGCAGGTCGAAACCGGGAGTTTGGACGCTGAAAAGAGCCCAATTGCATCGCGCAACCGCATGCATTTCGGTGAGAGAGTGTAGCTGCTAGCGGAGGTTGATGAGCAGCTTTCCGTTGTCGGCGCCCGATACGGGTGCCGCGGGTGGGGGCGGCGCCGCCGGCTTTGCGACGCGGGGCATCGCGGAGTAATCGGGTACGCTTCCGGCGCCGACCTTGGCGCGGTAATCGTCGAGCGCGACGTGAAGCGCCTCGAGCGCGCGCTCGGGATAATCCTTCTTCTTCTCGGGATAGCCGTCGAGTTGCGCCTCGATGTCGGCGGGCGTGATCGCCGCGGCCTCGTCGATCGTCTTGCCCTTGGCGAGTTCGACGACCAGACTACACGTCGCCGTTCCGAATCCGCAGCCGGTCGTGAAGTACGAGATCTCCTCGATCACCGCGCCCGGCCCGACCTTCAGGAAGAAGTTATACATGTCGCCGCACGAGTCGCTAAAGTACTCGCCGCTCGCGGTCGGGCTCTCCATCGTGCGAAAGCCGCTGCGCTCTTCGACCAGACGTTGAAATTTCGGAAAATCCACTTGTTAACTGACTCCCTGAGTTGCCGGATGAAGCTCGAAGCAGCACTCTTTCCCGCCGTGGGCGAGCGACTCCGTCTGCTCGTGTTCGCCGCCGATCGTCTCGTCGATGACGTTATGGATCACTTGGCAGACTTCGGGGTGCTCCTTGGCGGCGTTCGAGTACGGACAGCTGTGTTCGTGCAGCGCGAAGCCGCCGTCGATCAGACTATACTCCGCAACGACGCCGCTCTTGCGCAGCATCTCGGTAAGCTGCGCGACGCGCTCTTCCGGCCGTTCGGCCGTGACTGCCAGACGCGCGCGCTCGACCGTGCGCTTTGAGAGACCGTCGAAGACGCGCGAAACGGCCTCCTCGCCGAACTGCGTGCGCACCTCGCGCAGCACCGCGCTCAGCATCTTGTCGTAGGCCTGCGGGAAGAGCCGGTCTGCGTCGGGCGTGAGCGAGAACTCATACGTCGGCTTGGTCGGGCCGCGCCGCACCGAGGTCTCGGCGACGAGGCCATCGCGCTCGAGGACCATCAACTGTTGGCGGACCGCGTTGGGCGAGAGACCGAACGACCGCGCCAGATCGGTGGCCGAGGCCGAGCCTCGCCGGCGGAGTTCGCTTACGATCTTCCCTCGCGTGGTCTGGAAGAAGCGATCGGCGTGCATCTGCGGGCTATCCTAGCACGAAGGCGGGTAGATAGTAAAGTTTTTCCTTGACTTTCTAAGAGAGCCTCGGCTACCATAAAGCGCATGCCCAACCAAGGCCTCGTCATCAAGAATCTCCGCTGCCGCGTCGCCGGCAACGAGATCCTCAAAGGAATCGACCTGACGGTCGAGCCCGGGCGCGTCCACGCGCTGATGGGCCCGAACGGCAGCGGGAAATCCACGCTCGCCTTCTCGCTGACCGGCCATCCGCAGTACGAGGTGAGCGGCAGCGTCGAGCTCGACGGCGAGGACGTTCTCGCGCTCTCTCCCGACAAGCGCGCCCGCGCCGGGCTCTTTCTCTCGTTTCAATACCCGGCCGCGATACCGGGAGTGAAGGTCGCCAACTTTCTGCACGCGGCGCGTCAAGCGGAGCGCCCCGGCGATCTCTCTCCGTCGAAGTTCAGGGCGCTGCTGGTCGAAAAGATGGAACAGCTCGGCATCGATCCGTCGTTCATGGGGCGGTACCTCAACGACGGCTTCTCCGGCGGCGAGAAAAAGCGCCTCGAGATGCTCCAGTTGGCGGTGCTCGCGCCGAAGTACGCAATTCTCGACGAGACCGACTCCGGACTCGACATCGACGCGCTCAAAGACGTCGGCAGTTCGATCGCGGCGCTGCGCGCGAGCGACGAAGGGCGCAACACCGGCTTCCTGATCATCACGCACTACCCGCGCATTTTGCAGTACGTCGTACCCGACGTCGTGCACGTCATGATCGACGGACGCATCGTGAAGACGGGCGGTCACGATCTGGCGCATCGCATCGAGCAAGATGGCTACGACAAGATTCGGGAGGAGACGCAGGCCGTTGTCTAGCGCGCTGACGTCCGCACCGCAGCGGACGCACGAGCTCTACCGGCACCTCTTGCCGCTCGACGCGGCGATACTCCCCGTCGAGGAGCGCACCCGCCTCCTCGATCGTTTCTTCGCGACCCCGAGCGGCAGAGAGAAGCCGGGCAGATTCTGGCGCATGGATTTCGAGTCGCTCGAGCCCGGCGCACACGCGTTCGATCGTCGCGGCGCAACGACGTTCGCGACGAGCGATCGCGCCGTGCTCGTCTGCGACCTCGCGACCGCCGCCCGGGAACATCCACGGCTGCTCGCGCGGGCCTTTGCGCGGACCGACCTCACCGCAACGAAATTCGGTGCGCTCGCGACGGCCTTTGCCGGCAGCGGCGTCTTCGTCTACGTGCCTGCCGATCACGCGTGCGACGAGCCGATCCGCGTTCGTCTCGAGGCGCCCGCGGATTCCGCCTTCTTCCCCCGCGTCATCGTGCTCGCCGAGCGCGGCGCGCGAGCGACGGTCATCGAGCGCCTTACGAGCGGCGAGAACGCGTTCGTCTGCGGCGCCGTCGAAATCGTCGGCGAGGAAAACTCCGATATCACCTATGCGTCGGTGCAGGAAGCCGGCGACGGCGCGCGCACCCTCTTCGGCCGCGCCGCGCGGCCGGGGCGCGACGCCCGGATCGCGTGGGCGTGCGCGGAGCTTGGCGCCGAACTCGCCGCGGCCGATATCTCCGTCTCGTTCGAAGCGCCGGGCGCGGAGGCGAGCATAGCGGCGCTCTTCTTTCCGCGGGCCTCCCAGCACGTCGACGTCGTCAGCACCGTCGAGCATAAGGCCGGCGATGCAACCTCGGAGACGCTCGTCAAATCGGCGGCCCGCGAACGCGGCCAAGCGCGGTTCCTCGGAAACATCCGGATCGCCCCGCACGCTCAGGGCAGCGACGCGCGTCTTCGCGACGACGCGCTCTTGCTCTCGGCGACCGCGCACGTCGACTCCGTTCCCGCGCTCGAGATCGGCGCCAACGACGTCAAGGCGTATCACGGAGCGACGGTCGGCGCGCTCGACGCGGAGCAGATCTTCTACATGGAGAGCCGCGGCATCGAACGCGACGCCGCCGAACGGATGATCGCGCTCGGATTTTTCGAGCCGGCGATCGAGCGCTTTCCCACCGGCGACCTGCGCGACGAGATTCGCGCCGCCGTGGCGGCGAAGCTGACGTGACCGTCGCGCGCTTCTCGGCCCAGGACGCCCTGAAGACCGACCGGATCGTCGCCGACTTTCCGATTCTCGCGCGCCCGACGTCGCGGGGAAAACGGCTCGTCTACCTCGACTCCGCCGCCACGTCGCAGAAGCCGCGCGCCGTGATCGATGCGCTCGTCGAATACTACGAGCAGTATAACGCAAACATTCATCGCGGCGTCTACGAGATCGCCGAGCGCGCGACCGCCGAGTACGAGCGAGCGCGGGTAAAGGTCGCCCGTTTCATCGGCGCGGACGTTCCCGAAGTGATCTGGGTTCGCAATACGACCGAAGCGATCAACCTCGTCGCCTATTCCTGGGGCAACGCCAACGTACGCGCCGGCGACGCGATCCTTCTCAGCGAACTCGAACATCACTCCGATCTCGTGCCGTGGCAGCTCCTCGCGGAGCGGACCGGCGCGCAACTGCGCTTCATTCCGATCGACGACCGCGGCGGATACGTGCTCGACGATCTCGACGAGCTGCTCGACGGCTGCAGGCTCGTCGCGGTGGCGCACGTTAGCAACACGCTCGGAACGATCGCGCCGCTCGAGACGATCGTGCCGCGGGCGCACGCCGCAGGTGCCCTCGTGCTCGTGGACGGAGCGCAAGGCGCCCCGCACCTGCCGCTCGACGTCAAGGCGCTCGACGCCGACTTCTACGCCTTCAGCGGCCACAAGATGCTCGGGCCGACCGGCATCGGCGCGCTCTACGGCAAGCGCGCGATCCTCGAAGCGATGCCGCCCTTCTTCTCCGGCGGCGATATGATCCGTAAGGTCGAGTACGCTCGCACGACGTTCAACGAACCGCCGCGCAAATTCGAGGCGGGGACGAGCAACATCGCCGACGCGATCGCCTTCGGCGTCGCGGTCGAGTATCTCGAAGCGGTCGGCATGGAGTGGGTGCGCGACCACGAGCAATTGTTGACCGCCTACGCGCTCGAACGGCTCGCGCCGCTCGAGCAGCGCGGGCTTGCGATCTACGGCCCGCGCGATCCTGCGCGCATCTCGGGGGTGCTCTCGTTCAACTTCGCCGACGTCCACCCGCACGATCTCGCATCCATCCTCGATACCGAAGGCATCTGCGTGCGCGCCGGCCATCACTGCACGATGCCGTTGATGGAAAAGATGGGCTGGGCCGCGACGGCGCGCGCTTCTTTCTACATCTACAACACCGAGGCCGACGTCGACGCGCTCTACGGAGGCATCGAAAAGGCCGCACGCGTCTTCGGCGTCTAGGGAACCCGGCGTGGACGACTTCTACCGCGACTTCATCCTCGATCACTACCGCAATCCCCGCAACTTCGGCACCCTCGACCACCCCGACGCGCAAGCCGAAGATCTCAATCCTCTCTGCGGCGATCAGATTCGTATGGAGCTGAAGGTTGACGACGGCGTCGTCAGCGACGTGCGTTTCTCGGGCAAAGGCTGCGCGATCAGCCAGGCCTCAGCCTCGATGTTAACCGAGCGCGTCAAGGGAATGCGCCTGGCCGACGTCGCGAAACTCTCGAAGGACGCGGTGCTCGAGGACGTCGGCATCGGCATCAGCCCGACGCGCATGAAGTGCGCGATGCTCGGCCTGCGCGTTCTCAAGAGCGCCGCGATCGGCCGGCTCGCCGCCTGGCCGGACGAGGAGTAATGCATCACGTCAAACCGGACCGCTGGGACGAGCTCGCGGCCGCGCCGGAGTTCCGCGCGCTCGTGCGGGCGCGGCGCCGCTTCGTAATTCCGGCGACGCTCTTCTTCATCGCCTACTATCTGGCGTTGCCGATCTCGGTCGGCGTGGCGCCGGCTCTGATGAGCCGGCCGGTGGCCGGACCGGTGACGCTCGCATACTGCTTCGCGCTCTCGCAATTCGCGATGGCCTGGATTCTGCTCGCGCTCTATCTGCGCGCCGCGCGAAGCTTCGATCTCGCCGCCGCCCGCATCCGCCGCCAAGAGACCCGCGAACTCGAAGACCGGAAACGATGATCGCCCAGCAGACGCTCGTGATGTTCGGAATCTTCGTCGGCATCACGCTGATCGTCACGTATTGGGCCTCCGGGCAGAGCACGACCGATCGCGGTTTCTACGTCGCGCACCGGCGCATCGGCGGCTTGCAGAACGGCTGGGCGATCGCCGGAGATTACGTCTCGGCCGCGGCCTTTCTCGGCATCACCGGGCTCGTCGCGTTCTACGGGTTCGACGGCTTCGTCTACTCGGTCGGCTGGCTCGTCGCGTACCTCGCCGTGCTCTTTCTCGTCGCCGAACCGTTGCGCAACACCGGCAAGTACACGCTCGCAGATCTGATCTCGTTCCGCCTGCGCGGCCGCGGCGTCCGCGCCATCGCCGCCGTCTCGACGCTCGCAATCACGCTCTTCTATCTCATCGCGCAGATGGTCGGCGTCGCCGCGCTGGTAAACGTGCTGCTCCCGCGATTCGGGGAGATTCCGGCGATCGCGGGCGTCGGCGTGCTGATGCTCGTCTACGTCATGTTCGGCGGCATGATCGCGACGACGTGGGTGCAGATCATCAAAGCCGGGTTGCTTCTCTGCACCGCGATCGGGCTCACGCTGCTGACGCTCGCGCACTTCCACTTCTCGCTGAGCGAGTTCGCGAACGCCGCCGGCGCGGTTCCGATCAAAGGCAGCCCGACGAACCTTTTCGCCCCCGGTCTGCTCTTTCACGGTCCGCTCGGCGCGTGGAATCTCGCCTCGCTCGGCATCGCGCTCGTGCTGGGAACGGCCGGACTCCCGCACATCCTCATGCGCTTCTTCACGGTGCCGACGGCGAAGGCGGCGCGCATCTCCGTCGCGTGGGCGATGGTGCTCGTCGGCACCTTCTATCTGACGACGTCGTTCATGGGCCTCGGCGCGGCGACGATCGTCGGCGAAGAGCACATCGGGCGCAGACTCTACGCCGGGCAGGCTATCGGATACATCGCGCACCACCCCGAGCAAGAGACGCGCCTCAACGCGCAGCTCACGCACGACGGATACATCGTTCCGAGCGCCGATAGCAATCTTGCGGCGCCGTTGCTCGCCGCCAATCTCGGCGGCTCGCTTCTCACCGCCTTCGTCGCCGCGGTTGCCTTCGCGACGATTCTCGCGGTCGTGGCCGGGCTCACGCTCACGGCCTCGTCGGCGTTCGCGCACGACATCTGGTTCAGCCTGGTTCGCAACGGCCGCGGCGACGAGACCGAGTATCTCTTCATCGCGCGCTCGACGGCGCTCGTCGTCGGGGTTTTGGCGATCGCACTCTCGGTCGCGCTGCGCGGCTTCAACGTCGCGTTCTTGGTCGGCCTCGCTTTCGCGGTCGCGGCGAGCGCGAACGTGCCGGCGATCCTTCTGGCGCTCTCGTGGCGGCGCTTCTCGCGCTACGGCGCGATCGCCGGGATGCTCTGCGGCTTGATCTCCTCGCTCGTGCTCATCGCGCTAAGCCCGGTCGCATTGGGACGCCACGCGATCTTCCCGCTCGAGAATCCGGGCATCGTCTCGATACCGATCGGCTTCGCCGGCGCCGTGCTTGGAACGCTGCTCTGGCGCGACCGGGAATCGGAGGCGATGTTCGACCAGTTCCACGTCCGCGCGACGACCGGCCTGGGCGCAGAGATGTAAGTTCTCGCGCTACTGTGCCTTGATGGCGTAGTGGTCGGTGATCTGATACCCAGCGGCGCCCGACTCGACCGTGAAGACCGCGTAGTATTCGCCGCCGCGAGTCTGGACGTCGGCCGTCACGCGGTAGCTGTGAGCGCCCGAGTTCAAGGCCTGGACGGATTCGACGCGCGCGTCGGGCGTCATAAAGGTCTCGGTGGGAACGCCGTGGGCTAAGTACGTCGTCGCCGTGCCGCGGTCGCCGTGACCGAGAGCGTCGAGATAGGCGCGCACGATATCGCTCGCGCGGTCGGCGCCGCTCGCGGCGGGCGCGACCGTCGGCGCGGCCGGCGCGGAGGCCGCAGGCTTGGCGGTCGCGGCCGGCGCCGGCGAGACCTTCGGTTTTGGCGTCGCGCTCGGCGCGGCGCTCGGTTTGGGTGTCGGCTTCGCGCTCGGTGCGACGGTCGGTTTCGCGCTCGGCGTGACGGTCGGCTTCGCGCTCGGGCTTAGGCTCGGCGAGGGTGTCGCGCTCGCGACGGGCGTCGCGCTCGGCGACGGAGCGAGCGACGGCTCAGGCGTTGCGAGCTGCGCAGTGGCGGTCGGTGCCGGCGTAACCGGCGCGGGCGAGGCCACCGCGCTCGCGGAGCCGCCGAAGAAATGCGCGAGCACGCCGCCGAGCAAGAGTCCGGCCAAGATGACGACGAGAATAAGCGGGAAGAGCGGCAGACCGCCTCCGGTCGGTTCGTCGTCGGATCGCCGACGACGCGGAGGCTCTCTCATCCGCTCGGCGTTGCGCTCCGCGTCAGGCGCTCTGCGAGTCCGTCCCGCAAGACGGGGGGCAGCAGCACGATCAGATCCGGACGCTGCGCGACGAACTCAGTCGTCGCTTCCTTGATCAGGTCGGGGTTCTCGCGCGCGTAGCGCAGGAGCGCCGTCACCGCGACGCCGTCGCGCCGCGCGACGGCATCTACCGTCGTGCCCGCGCCCTCGGCTGCATCCTCGGACGACTCGCCGCGTTCGCGGAACGCGCCGAAGAGCGCCTCGACGAAGGCGGGATATGCATCCTGCGGCATCTTCGAAAGCTCGCGCTCGTAGAAGGCGACGAGATCGGCCTCGTCCATCTTCGCGAGAAGCTTCTCGACGGCGCCTGCCAGCATGTCAGCCGGCACGTTCCCGAAGGACATTCGCGCCTCATTTATCCCTGACGGCAGGCAGCTCCTCGATGCGGCAGAAAATGTCGTTTTCAAGATGATCCGCGTCAAGGTTCCGCTCGACCTCCATGCCGTCGCACTCGGCGGCTCGGGCGCCTTCGCGCTTGCCACGCCCCTGCGCATCCGGGACTTGCTGGCATACGCCGTTCGCGAAGCGATCGGACGGCGGGCCCCGCACGACAAGTTCCTGCGGAGCGTGCACCGCACGCTCGCGGGCCTCGCGGCTGGGGACTTCACGATCGTCGTCGATGGGCGCAGTTTCGCCGACGCCGAGGCGGTCGTCGTCTGCGAACGGACGGCCGACGTCCGGTTCTTCATCGGCAAGCGCCGGCGGACGGTGCTGCACTCGCGCTGAGCTTCTCGCTCGCTCTTGCAGCGAGTGGTATTCTTAGAGAAAGCCTCTCCCCCTGAGAAACGGAGTTCGCAATCAAGTTCGGGATCGCTCTAGCCGCTGCGCTCTTCATAGTGCCGCGTGCGGCTTTTGCCGACTTGCAATACCAGACGACGGGAGAGGACGTCTACCGCGTCGCGTCCGCCGGAACGATGTCGCGCGTCTCCTATGCCGGGACGGAGCGGCTGAGCGTTCGGTCGAGCGGGAAGAACCTGCGCTTCGAGGCGCGTGCCGACTACACGCGCGATGGTCCCGACGGAAAGAGCCGCGGCAACGCGGCTTTCGTTCAGGTGCTGCTCCCCAACGGCTCGTTCGAGAACCGTGACGACGGCGATCCCGATTTCCTGACGGTCCTCAACCAACCGTTCGCCGTGCGGCTCGATGCGGCGACGCTCCGCGACTTGCGGGTTCTTCACGGGAGCGTTCCGTTCTCGGCGACCTCACCGCTCGGCGGGCAGACGATCTTGCGCGGCTACCTCCGCCCGGGAACGAACGGGCCGATCGGCGGACGCCCGACGGTTGCCGTGCGCTTCGAGGCGGACGGCCCGATGAACGGCGACCTGCCGGGCCACACGGACGCGACCGTTACGGGAACGATGCGGATGGACGGGACCGCGTACTACGCTCTGCACGGGGCGACGCTGCTCGCGCTGACCGTGACCTTAACGCTCGACGCTCGGCTGACGCCGGGGCACGGCTCGACGGCGATGCCCGTGACGATTATCTACCGGCGCTCGATGCGAGCGACGGCTAAAACGCCCCCACCAGTTCCACTTGCAACGGGTGGCGGAACGGCTGCTCGCGCAACTCCGTAAGCGGGGTGAAGGCGAGGTGGTTCTGATGGCAGTCGATCAGCATCTCGATTCCGCGCTTCACGCACCCCGTCTCCTCGACGTACTTTGCGAGCTTCCTCTTGAAGTACGCCCGGGGGTCGCGTAAGACTTTCGCGTAGTAGGGGTCGTCCGTCAGGCCGGCGGGATCGACGCCCTCTTTCGGGACGAGCCAAACGAACCACGGATCTTCGCTCTGACGGTAGCCGATGAGCACGAGCGGGAGCGCTCGCGACGAGTGGATATCCGGCAGAAAACTGCACATCGTGTAGGCATCCAGCGAAATCTCCGTGGGCTCGATGGCTTGCTGCATTAACGCACCTCTGTAGTCGGCTCGCAGGCGTAAACAAAAACCGCTTGCTCGTTGAGAGCGAAGCGGTTTGACTCTAACCAGTTCCGGGGCGGCGCCCCACCGAAAGCGGCATGGCGTTCCTTTAGGAGCACCGCGCCAAACCCCTTTCGACTGGCCGCTGCGCGGCCGCTCAGGAGTTTTCCGGCGCGGGCGTGAAACCACAACCCTAGTGGAGGCGGTCCGGGGCACTGTATGAGCGCGCTCGCACCACTCCTTACGGGAGTACACGTGCCAACAGCGATGACGCCGGGACGGACGGCTCCAGTGCCGCCCCCGAGCGATTCCGCTCCGAGCGCGGAGAGGTTCGAGAGGATCGTCGACGACTACCAGCGGCGCCTCTACGGCTTTGCTCTGCGCATGACGGGCAATCGCGAGGACGCCGAGGAGATCGTCCAGGATGCGTTCGTGCGCGCCTATCGCGCCCTCGGAAAGATGTCACCCGAGCAGCGAGCCGACCTCCGGCTTCAGCCCTGGCTCTACACGATCACCCTGAACGTCACGCGCAACCGGCTGCGGAGCAAGCGGCCGTCGAACGTGGCGCTCGACGCGCTCGCCGATCCCGACGCCATTCTCCGCGAGTCGAACGAGGGACCGCCGCAACCCGAGGCGATCGTCGAGCAGAACACCGAGATCGCGCTCGTCGAGCGCGCCCTCTTGCAGCTGCCGATGCATCTGCGCGCGGCGGCGACCCTTCGATTCATCGAAGGGCGCAGCCATCCCGAGATCGCCGAGATCCTCAATCAGCCGATCGGCACCGTTAAATCTCACGTCCACCGGGCCGTGCGGATTCTACGCCGCATACTCGGTCCCCAGATCGGACGATTTGCCCCCGAAGGAGTCCCCGCACATGCGTTGTCGTGACGTAGAGGCGCTGTGGGACGATCTGCGCGGCGAGTGTCAAGCCTCGCTCAAGCAGACCGTCAGCACTCATCTGCGCGCCTGCCCCTCGTGTCAGGAGATGTTTGAAGAGTACGAAGGCGTCGCCTACTGCCTCTCGTGCCTGCCGCCGCCCGAGCCCTCGTGCGACTTGGCAAAGAAGGTCGTGCAGCACATCGCCGCACTCAAAGGCAAGGTCTATCCGCCAATCGTCCTCTCCGCTGTGACGACGCCGGTGGGTCGCCTCTACGTCGGCTTTAAATCGAATCGCATCGCGTATCTCAGCCTCGATACGGGCGAGTCGCCCGACGAGGTGATGCAACGCGCGCAGCGCCGGCTGCACCGTCCGGTAGTGCTCGGTGAGGCGCCGCACTGGCTGACCGGCATGCTCGAGCGCTTCTTTAGCACGTGGACCGTCGACGATGCCGTCGTAGACATCAGCGACCTGACGCCGTTCGAGCAGGCCGCGCTGCGAGCCGCGGCGCGCATCCCGCCCGGCGAGGTGCGTTCCTACGCATGGGTCGCGACGCAGATCGGCCGCCCGAAAGCGGCGCGTGCGGTCGGCCGCGTGATGGCCCGCAATCCGCTGCCGCTGCTCTTTCCCTGCCACCGCGTCGTCGACTCGTCCGGCGATCTGCACAACTATTTCTACGGTCTCGAGATGAAAGCTCGCCTACTTGAAATGGAGGGCTACCGGGGCTAGACGCCAACCATAGCGAGCGTGGATCCTCGGATCGCGGCCATTCCTGACGTTCACGGCCACGCGAAGGGCGAACACCGTCCCTACACTGAGGAGCGACCGATTGCGTATTCTGCGCGGATGCTCTTCCTTTGGTTTTTCCATGCCTGCCGGCGCGAATCGCCGCGCTTCTTGATGGTCGCCGACCACGCCAACTACCTGACGTTCGAAGACCCCGGCGCCGTGAACACGGTTCGCCGCGCCTTGAAACTGGCACAGGCCGGCGACCTGCTCGGCGCGGCCGAGACCGCGAGCGTCGATATCGCGCACGCGGCGGTCGTCTCCGAGGGGCTGCGGCGCGGCATGCGCTTCTCGATCGGCGCCGAGATAGATAACGATCCGCGCGCGCGTCCCGACGCGCAGAACATCGTCGACGCGATGCGACCCGACGGTATCATTCGTTCCGTCCACTTCGTTCCGATCCAGCACCCGGAGAAGGGAGCCGATTGGCTCTGGCCGTTCGACAACGAGGAGTTCAGCAGTCTCCACGACGTCGTCGGAACCGAGAAGCTCTGGGAGCTCTACATGGCCAGGTTGCTCGACGACCTCGAGAAGCTGCCGGGACATATCGTCGGGCACTTCTACGTGCCCGCGACGTTCGGCAAGTGGCCCGTCCAAAAGAAACTCGAAGAGCACGAAGACCGCATGCTCGACGTCGCGCATCGCCGCGGGCTCGCCGTCGAGGTCAACACGCGCTTCCTCTACCGCGACCACCCGGAAGATCGCAAGAAGAAATATCTCGAAGCGAACGCGCGGCTCGTCCGCAAAGCGAAGGCCCGCGGCGTCGGCATCGCGATCGGTTCGGACGCGCACAGCCCGAAGGATCAGGGACACGCGTTCGACCTCGTGCTCAAGATGCTCGACGACGCCCGCATCAACGAGGTCGTCTTTCCGGTCGGCGGACGTCTGGCGCGGGTCGCGCTGCGCGCCACCCGCGAACATCTCGAAGCGCAGGCAAAGGCTCGCCGAACGACGGCAGCGCCGGGGAGCAGCATTACGGGCTACAGCCGAGCCGAGCTCGGCCTTCCCGAAGAGGCCGAGGCCGCGCGCCGCGCGCGCGTTCTGGGCCCGAAGAAGCGCACGACCGCAAGCACGTCGCGGCGGGGCGCCGACTCGTCGCCGGCGGGCAAGGCGAAGGGCGCTGCCCGCGGCGCAAAGCCCGCCCCTTCGCCGAAAAAGAAGAGCCCCGCGAGCCGCCCCGCGCCCCCGAAGAAGCGCCTGGCCAGCCCGAAGCCCGCTCCAAAGGCGAAGAAGCCCGCTCCGCCGGCCAAGAAGGCCGCGGTGAAAAAACCCGCCGCCCGCAAGCCTGCGCCGAAGAAGCCGGCCAAGAAGACCCCGGCAAAGAAAGCCCCGGCCAAAAAAGCGCCGGCCCGCGCCCTTCGCAAGATGAATCCGCAGAAGGCGGCGCCCGCGAAGAAGAGCGCCAAGAAGAGCGTCAAAAAGAAAAAGCCCGCGGCCAAGCGCCGCTAGCCACCGTTTCTGATAGGGGACTACTGCATTGGCGGATATCGCGCGCCTTAGAAACGTTGCTTTCGTCGGACCGCACCATGGCGGGAAGACGACGCTGGTCGAGGCGATCCTCGCCCACACCGGGACGATCCCTCGGCGCGGCTCGATCGCCGACGGCACGACCGTCACCGACCACGAGCCGGAAGATGCGGCTCACCTGCAATCGACGACGGTCGGGTTCGCGCACGCCGCGGCAAACGACGTCGAGATCACGCTCGTCGACACCCCCGGGTTCGTCGACTTCTTCGAAGAGACGAAGCAGGCGCTGGCGGGCGTCGATGCAGCGGTCGTCGTCGTCGAAGCCGATCCCGGCCGAATCGTTCAGACGCAGGCGATCGTCGATCATCTCGAATCGACGCGCATGCCGCACATCTTCGTCGTCAACAAGATGGACCGCCCCGGCGCCGACTTCGCGCAGACGCTCGCCGCGCTGCAGAACGCCTACGGCCGGCACGTCGTCGCCGAACAGCTCCCGCTCGGAAGCGCGGAGCAGTTCGCAGGCTACGTGGATCTCGCGCAGATGAAGGCCTATCGCGCCGACAAAGAGGACGCGATTCCCGCCGAGCTCATCGAGACCGCGCAACGGATGCACGTCGAACTGCTCGAAGCGATGGCCGATTTCGACGACCACCTCATGGAAGAGCTGCTCGAGGGCGTCGAGCCTCCGCTCGAGGAGATCGAGCGCGATCTCTGCAGCGAATGCTCGCACGATCAGGTCGTGCCCGTGCTCGTCGCATCGGGCGCATCCGGCGCCGGCATCGGCGCGCTCGTGCGCGCGATCGAAAAGTGGTTTCCCTCGCCCGCCGACGCACCGATGCTCGATGCCGAGGGGCGGCCGATCGCACCCGATCCCAGCGGTCCCGTCATCGCCCGGGTCATCAAGACCTCGATCCATCCGCAGAGCGGCAAGGTCTCGATCGCGCGCGTTCTCTCCGGAACGATCAAATCCGACGCGACGCTGACCAACATCAGCAAACGCGACGAAAAGGCGCGCCTCGGCGGACTCTACCGGCTCCAAGGCAAGAAGCAAGAGCCGATCGCCGAAGCCGGCCCCGGCGCGATCGTCGCCCTCGCTCGCCTCGACGCCGTCGCGACCGGCGACACGCTGACGTCGAACGCGCATAAGGTGCTCCTGCCGCGTGTTCCGGTCGCCGACCCCGTCTTCGCCGTCGCGATCAAGCCGAAGGAGCGCATCGACGAGGCAAAGATCTCGCAGATGCTCGCGCGCATCGTCGACGAAGACCCCGCGCTTCGGCTCGACCGCGCCGACGTCACGCACGAGTTGCTGCTCCTCGGCAGCGGCGAACAGCACGTCTCGATCGCCGTCGAGCGGCTCGCTCGCAAGTACAAGGTCGAGGTCGAGACCGCGGCGCCGACGATTCCCTATCTCGAAACGATCACCGGCGGAACCGAGATCCACTCGCGCTACAAGCATCAGACCGGCGGCCACGGTCAGTTCGCCGACGTCTGGCTCAGATTCGAGCCGCGCGAGCGCGGCGCGGGCGTCACCTTCGAAGAGAAGATCGTCGGCGGCGTCGTTCCGCGCCAGTTCATTCCGGCCGTCGAGAAGGGCGTCCGCGAGGCGGTGACGCACGGCACGAGCGGTTATCCCGTCACCGACATGCACGTCACGCTCTTCGACGGCCAGTATCACGACGTCGACTCGAGCGAGCAGTCGTTCAAGACCGCCGCGGGCATGGGCGTCCGCGAAGCGTTACCGAAGTGCAATCCCGTCGTGCTCGAGCCGATCGCGCACGTCCGCGTGACCGTGCCCAACGCGTACACGTCGACCGTCATCCAGCAGCTGACCGGAAAGCGCGGCCAGATCCTCGGGATGAATCCGGCCGAAGACCGCGCCGGCTTCGACGTCGTCGAGGCGTACGTCCCGGCGGTCGAGTTGTCGCGTTACATCACGGAGTTGCGCACCGCGACGCAGGGGCTTGGAACGTACGCGTGGCGCCACGAACGGTACGATCCGGTGCCCGGGAACCGCGTCGCTCCCAAAGCCGCGGTGTAGTGGTTCTGCGTCGTCTCTTTGCCGGCAGTCACACCGGTTTCGGGTCGCTCGGCGCGTCACATCCGTGTGACGCGCCTGCTACGCCGCGCTCGCGCCACCTGCTGATGTAGCGTCATGACATCCTGTCAATGGCGCTCGCGTCGGAGTCCCCTCAACCGGTGTGACTCCCGGCTCGAGACTTTTCAGATTTTGGTGTTGGGCCTGGTCGCGGCGTTGTGTGTGACGGGGTGCAGTAAGGTTGGGGGTGGCGGGGTTGGGGGGCGGCATGCGTGGACGAAGCCGGGGCTGGTGCGCGTCGCCGTGCAGGGCGATCTCAAGAACCTCAATCCGCTGCTCAACTCGAACACGACCGACGTTTTCGTGGACCGGTTCATGTTCGAGCCGCTGCTGACGGCCGATCCGAACGGGAATCCGCTGCCGATGCTCGCGGTGCGGGTGCCGACGCTTGAGAATCGGGATATCAGCGCCGATGGTTTGGCGATTACGTATCGGCTGCGCCGCGACGCTCGCTGGACCGACGGCGTGGCGGTGACTTCGCAGGACGTGAAATGGTCCTGGCAGGCGATCATGAATCCGGATAACAACGTCGTCTCGCGCCACGGCTACGATTTCATCTCGTCGATCGACACGCCGAATCCGTACACGGTCGTCGTGCATTTGAAGCGGCGCTTCGCGCCGTTCGTCAACACGTTCTTCGCGGAGAGCGACCAGCCGTACATGGTCGCGCCGGCGCACGTTCTCTCAAAGTATGCCAACCTCAACCAGGTTCCGTTCAACGGCGCGCCGACCGTCAGCGACGGGCCGTTTAAGTTTCTCGAGTGGGCGCACGGCGACCACATCTCGGTCGTCCGCAACGATAAGTTCTTCATGGGAAGGCCGAAGCTGAACCGGGTGGATGTAAAAGTCATTCCGGACGAGGACACGGCGGTCAACTTACTGCGCACGCACGGGATAGACTTCATGTTTCAGGCGTCGCAGGAGACCTACGATCAGGTGCGCTCGCTCGACGGGATTCGGATCGTCTGGGTAAACGTCAACGGTTACTCCTACGTTCAGATGAATCTAGCGCGGCCGATTCTCAGCGATCCGCGCGTCCGGCTGGCGATCGCCTACGCGATCGATAAGCGGGAGTTGGTCAAAACGCTCACCTTCGGAACGCAGACGATCGCGACCGCGGATATTCCGGAGTGGATGTGGGCCTTCAATCCGCGCGTCCGCTCCTACCCGCACGACCCGGCGACGGCGCGCTCGCTCCTACGCTCGGCCGGCTGGTCGCCCGGGCCCGACGGCATCATGCGAAAGAACGGTGAGCGGCTCTCGCTCGTGCTCGCCACGAACAACTCGAACGTGACGCGGCGCCGGGAGTCGCTCGAGATTCAGGCGATGCTGCGCCAGATCGGCGTAGATACGGAGATCAAGTCGTATCCCGGCGACGTGCTCTTCGCGCCGGCCGGCATGGGCGGGATCCTACAGCTGGGCCGCTTCGATCTCACCGTCTCGGGCTGGTACGCGGGGATCGATCCCGACGACAGCAGTCAGTACGCCTGCGAGAACTTCCCGCCGAGCGGCTACAACTACTCGCGCTACTGCAGCCCCAAGATGCAGGCGGCGCAGCGCATCGCGCTCACGCGCTACGACCGCCCGTCGCGCACCGCCGCCTACTATCAAATTCAAGAGCTGCTCGTGCGCGACAATCCGGCGCTCTTCATCTACTATCTGCGGCAGATGGAACCCGTCAGCGTCGACTTTCAGGGGTTCGAGCCGAACCCCGTCGTCGAGAATTGGAACGCGTGGCAATGGAACATTTAGGCCTCCCCGAGCTGACCTGGCTGCGCAAAATCATCGTCGAGCGGGCTCTGACGCGCGGCGATTACGTGCTCGCCGGCGGCGCCCGCAGCGATTATTACATCGACAAGTTCAGCCTCTTCTCCGACCCGACGATCCTGCGGCGCATCGCGCGGCTCTTCACGCCGATCGTCTCGGAGGTCAGTCCGGATCTCATCGCGGGAACCGAACTGGGCGGCGTCGTTATCGCTACCGCCGTCTCGCAACTCTCCGGCATACCGATGATCGCCGTCCGCAAGAAGCCGAAAGCGTACGGAGCCTTCGCCAACGATTACGTCGAGGGGCCGTACGAGGAGGGGCAGCACGTGTTGCTGCTCGAGGACGTCGTGACGAACGGGCGCGAACTGCTGTCGGCCGCCGCGCGATTGCGCGAGCTAGGCCTGCGCGTGACGCCCTACGCGCTGATCAGCCGCGGGCTCGCTCCGGTCCGCGCGCTCATTCAGTTCTCGCTGCCGAACGACGACCCGAAGACCGAGAACTGATCGCAGCGTCAGGGCAGAGATGCCAAGACGTCCTCGGCGTGGTCGTTCACGTTCACCTTCGGCCAGACTTTTCGGATCGTGCCGTCGGCGTCGATGAGAAAGGTCGAGCGCGCGTTGACGCCGAGCGCTTTATAGAGTTCTGAGCGCGTGTCGGCCAGCAGCGCGAACGGAATCGAGTACTTCTTCTTGAAGCGCTGGTGCGACTCGACGGAGTCGCGGCTGACGCCGACGATGCGCGCCTTCTTCGCTTCG
>DATKMJ010000034.1 GCA_035541935.1 Candidatus Binatia bacterium
GTGACAACGACGCCCTTCGACTCCGCTCAGGATGACAACGGACGCCCTTCGACTCCGCTCAGGATGACAACGGACGCCCTTCGACTCCGCTCAGGATGACAACGGACGCCCTTCGACTACGCTCAGGGTGACAACGGACGCCCTTCGATTGCGCTCACGGTGACAGCGCGGCCCTTCGACTCCGCTCAGGGTGACACGGGCGCTCAGGATGACACGGGGCGGGGTTATTCGTCGTCGTGCAGGTGCAAGTGACAGCCGTCTTCGGCGTCGGATAATACATCGCGCGCTTCGGCGAGCACCGCCGTCGAGAGTGGTCGCGCCGGCGGTTCGACCGAGCCTTCCTCGGCGAGAAAATCCACTTCGCTCCAATCCTCCCACGTCTCGAGCGGCTCGCCTTCGACCGCAGTTGGGAAGCGAACGCAGAAGCCTTGATCGAGATGCAAGCCGACGACGCTCACCTCGGTGCCGCGCGGAAAGTACGTCCCGTCCTTCCAGAGCGTTCCGTACGTCGTGCAGTAGCGCCCGCCGATTCTCAGCGGCTCTTCCATACGCCCTCTATACCCCGAACGGATTCATCGGCTTCTCGCCGATGAACGTCAGCACGCTCTTCGTCTCGCTGTAGAGGCGCATCGTCTCCATTCCGAGTTCGCGCCCGTAGCCGGACTCCTTGTAACCGCCGAACGGCACGCCGGGAAAGACCGCGTACGGCGCGTTGATCGCAACCGAGCCGGCGCGGATCGCGCGCGCCACGCGGTTCGCGCGGCCGACGTTCTGCGACCAGACGCTCGCCGCCAGACCGTACTCGCTCGCGTTCGCGATGGCGATCGCGTCGGCTTCGCTCTCGAAGCGCACGAACGTCGCGACCGGCCCGAAGATCTCTTCGCGGGCGATGCGATGCGACGCGTCGGCCTCGAACGCCGTCGGGCTCCAAAACGTTCCCGAAGCGAACGCCTCGCCGATCGCGGCCGGCGCTCCGCCGAAAAGCGCCTTCGCGCCCTCGGCGACGCCGACGTCGCAGTAGTCGCGCACCTTCTCGTACTGCTCGTTCAACGTGATCGCGCCGATCTGCGTATTCGGGTCCTCCGGATCGCCGACGCGCAGCAGCTTCGCCTTCTCCGAGAACGCGCCGACGAAACGGTCGTAGACGCCGCTCTGAACGAGGATGCGCGAGCGCGCCTCGCAGCATTGGCCCGCGTTGTAGTAGACGCCGTAGAGCGCCCCGGCGACCGCTGCGTCGAGATCGGCGTCGTCGAAGACGACCGACGGCGATTTCCCGCCGAGCTCGAGCGTTACGCGCTTGAGCGTCTTCGCGGCGGTGGCGGCGACGATCTTGCCGGTCGCCGTCGAGCCGGTGAACGCGATCTTGTCGACGCCGCGATGCTCGACGAGCGCCGCGCCGATCGGATGGCTGGATCCCGTAATGACGTTGAGCACGCCCTCGGGAACGCCCGCCTCGAGCGCGATCTTTCCCAACTCGATCGCCGTGAGCGGCGTCACCGATGATGGTTTGAGCACGATCGTGCAGCCGGCCGCGAGCGCGGGCGCAACTTTCCACGTCGCGAGCAAGAGCGGGAAGTTCCACGGCACGATCGCGCCGACGACGCCGACCGGTTCGCGCACGGTGGAGGCGAGATAGGTCGGAAGCGGCGGCGGCAGCGTTTCGCCGTAGTTCTTCGTCGCGGCGCCCGCGTAGAACTCGTACGTGTCGACGATCGCGCCGAGCTCGCCCTTCGCCGTGCCGACGCTCTTGCCGTTGTCGCGCACCTCGAGCAGCGCGATCTCGGCCGCGCGCTCGGCGATCAGCGACGCGAGCTTGTAGACGATCTTCGCGCGCCGCGATGCCGCCATCGTCGGCCACTTGCCGTCGAAGGCTCGGCGCGCCGCGGCGACGGCCGCATCGACGTCGTCGCGCGTCGCGTCGGCAACGTCGGCGATCTTCGCGCCGGTCGCCGGGTTGAAATCTTCGTACGTCGCTCCGTCGGAGGCGTCGCGCAACTCGCCGCCGATGAGAAGCTGCGTCTTTACAGCCGTCGTGGTCGTGGTCATCCGCGCCGCCTTCTACTCGACGCGCTCGAATACCGTTGCGACGCCCTGCCCGACGCCGACGCACATCGTGGCCAGGCCATACCGGCCGCCGCGCCGGCGCAGCTCGTGGAGAAGCGTCGTAACGATCCGCGCGCCGCTCGCGCCGAGGGGATGACCGAGCGCGATCGCTCCGCCGTTGACGTTCGTCTTTTCGGGATCGAGCCCCAGCTCGCGAACGCATGCGATCGCCTGCGAGGCAAACGCTTCGTTGATCTCGCAGAGGTCGAGCTGCGACGCCGTTATGCGCGCTCGATCGAGCGCCTTGTGCGTCGCGGGAATCGGCCCGATGCCCATGACCTCGGGCGCGACGCCGGCCGAAGCCGACGCGACGAAACGCGCCATCGGGACGAGCCCGCGCCGCTCGGCGGTCTTCGCTTCGCAGAGCAGCACCGCCGCCGCGCCGTCGTTGATGCCCGACGAGTTACCCGCCGTGACGGTTCCATCGTTCCTGAATGCGGGACGCAGGGTCGCGAGCACGTCGAGCGTCGTCTCGGGCCGCGGATGCTCGTCGCGCGCCAGATCCGCGACCGCGACGATCTCTTGCGCGAACGCGCCCCGTTCCATCGCCGCCTTGCATCGCATCTGCGATTCGTATGCGAACCGGTCTTGCTCTTCGCGCCCGATGCCGTAGCGTTCGGCGACGTTCTCCGCGGTCTCGCCGAGCGAGATCGTCCAGCGCGGCTCCATCGAAGGATTGACCATGCGCCAGCCCAGCGTCGTATCGAAGAGGCGCTGCTTGCCCCCGAACGGCGCGTCGCTCTTCGGCAGCACGTACGGGGCGCGCGTCATGGATTCGACGCCGCCCGCGACGACGAGATCGCCGTCGCCGAAGGCGATCGCCTGCGCCGCCGAGTTAATCGCCGAGAGACTCGAGGCGCAGAGACGATTGAACGTGACGCCGGGAACTTCGACCGGCAGCCCCGCGAGCAGGACCGCCATGCGCGCGACGTTGCGGTTATCTTCGCCGCTCTGATTCGCCGCGCCGAAGTAGACGTCGTCGATCGCTGCCGGATCCAGGGCGTTGCGCTCGACGATCGCGCGCAGCACCGTTGCCGCCAGGTCGTCGGGGCGAACGCCGGCGAGCGCGCCGCCGCGGCGGCCGATCGGCGTGCGCACCGCATCGATCACCCAGACCTCGCGGCTCACTCCGTCACCTCACCTTCGACCGGCGGCGCTTCCTCGACGTCGAGAATCCAAAGCGAGCGATGCGGAGCGAAGGCCTCGCCCTCGGCGTCCGCCAGACGGTTGAGGATGCGCGCCACGCGCGCGCCGCCGATCTCGCGTCCCCACGCGATCGGCCCGATCGGATAGTTCGCGCCGAGCCGCATCGCGACGTCCACGTCGTCGGGCGAGGCGACCTCTTCGGCGACCGCGACGATCGCCTCGTTGACGATCGAACCGACCGTCCGCCCGAGAAAGAGACCCGGCAGGTCCTCGACTAAGATCGCGCTCTTGCCGAGGACGCCGCAGAATTCTTGCGCGAGTTCCAGGGCGTCGTCGGAGACCGCCTCGGAGTCGGCGATCTCGACGGCGCTCTGCCCTTCGAGCGACCCGAGGATGCCATACCCGACGAGCCGCTGCGGATGACGCAGGCGCTGGGCGCAGGCCGCCAGATCCGTCGCGTACGCATCCACGAAGAAGAGCGTCTCGGGGCCGAGGAGCGAGTCGAGCTCGGCGATCACCTCGCCGCGATCCGCGCTGCCGTTCCCGACGTCGACGACGATCGTGGCGTCGAGCGAGAGTTCGTCGAGCAGCTCGTCGCTCGCGACGCGCTGGACCTTCGCGTACCGCTCTTCGCAGAGCTGCGCGATCTCGTCGGCGAGCCCGCCGTAGCCGACGATAGCGACCGACTCCGTCTCGTCCAGACCGCTTGCGACCGGCGCCGGCGCCGGATCGAAGCGCGCCGCGCGCCCGTCGCCGTACTCGTAGAAGCCGGCGCCGCTCTTGCGCCCGAGCAGCCCTTCCTCCACCATGCGCCGCTGGCGCGCGACCGGCGCAAGGCGATCCGCCTGCGTTCGAAGGTAGACCGATTCCGTCGTCGCGAGGTTGACGTCGAGCCCGATGAAGTCCATCAGCTCGAACGGTCCCATGCGAAATCCGGCAGAGCGCGCGAGCGCGTCGAGCTCTTCGATCGAAGCGACGCCTCGATCGAGCGCTCGCAGCGCCTGCAGATAGAACGGACGGGCGACGCGATTGACGATGAATCCGGGCGTATCGGAAGCGAAGACCGCCGTCTTGCCGATCCGCGCCGCGATCTCGAACGCGCGCTCGATCGCTCCGTCGCCGCTCTGCGGCGCTCCGACGATCTCGACCAGCTCCATCCTTGCCGGCGGATTGAAGAAGTGCATGCCGATCACGCGTTCCGGATGCGCGACGGCATCGGCGAGCTCTTCGACCGAGAGCGACGAGGTGTTCGTCGCGATCAGCGCCTCGGGCGAGAGCGCGCCCGCGAGCGCGACGAGAACGTCGCGCTTCAGCTCGAAGCGTTCGGGAACGGCCTCGATCGCGAGCGCCGCCTCGGAGCGGGACGGGATCGCGTCGGACCACGAAATCCGGCCGAGAATGGCTCCGTCGCCGGCTCGCTCGGCGTCGCGTTCCAACTGCGCGCGCGCGCGCTCGCGGGCCGCCGGAAGCGGCTCGACGATCTCGACGTCGTACCCGCCGCGCGCCCCGAGAAACGCGATGCCGGACCCCATCGTACCGCCGCCGACCACTAACCAGCGCTCCGCCATGCACTCCCCCTTCGCGAGACTCCGTCCCTGAAACTTGCACGCCCGTGCCCGGTAGCTGGAGGTATGCTCACGCTCTTCCTACGGCTGACCGCGGTCGTCGCGATCGCGCTCGTCGTCCTGGTCGTCGCCGCCTTCCTCTTAAAGATCGCCGTCCTCGCGGCGATCGTTGCCGCCATCGCGATCGGCGGCCTCTTCCTCTACAACCTCTTCCGGCGCCGGTCGAACCTCCCGGTCATTCGCTAAGCCACTCTTCGAGCGCGGCGGTAACCAGCTCGGGCTCCTCCAGCATCGGGAGGTGACCGCTGCGCTCGCAGACCGCGAGCCGCCCCCGCCCGAACGCCCCGGCCACCGCGCGCGCCTCCTCGATCGGAAGCACCGCGTCGGCCCCGCCGGCAACCATCAGCATCGGAACCTCGAGGTCCTCGGCGATATCGCCGGCGGGCGCCCGCAGCGCCATGCCGCGCAGCGATCCGGCCATGCCGGCGACGCCGTTTTTGCGCGCGATTGCGTATGCGGATTCGACGGCGGCGGTGCGCTTCGCGAGCGTCTCGGGCGCAAATAAACGCGGTAAATACGCGGAAATTACGGGTTCTACGTCGTTTTCGCGCTCGATTCGATCTGCGAGCGCTCGGCGCGCTGCGGCCTCTTCATTTGAGTCGGCGCGGATGCGGCTTGCGACCAATGCAAGGCGCGTCACGCGCTCGGTGAACATCCGCGCGAACGCGAGCGCGACGTAGCCGCCCATCGAATGACCGGCGATCGCGACGCGCTCGATGCCGAGCGAATCGAGAAGGGCCGCGACGTCCGCCGCGAGCCGCTCCATGAGGTACGGACCTTCCGGCGCGCTCGACGCACCGGCGCCGCGCATGTCGGGAAGGACGACGCGCGCGCGTTTCGCGAGCGCTTCAAACTGCGTCCTCCAGATCTCGCGCGAGAGCGGAAATCCGTGGATCAGCACGACCGTGCAATCGTCTCCGCGCCCGTCTACGAGTGCGTCGACGCGCGCGCCGTCATCGGCCAAAACTTGCATTGGCGCCGGTAATACTGTATAAGGTAGGCAACACCCCTGGTCGGTTGCCGACCAGAGAAAGGATGATTCGTACAAACAATGGCAGTACGAAAGAGAGCCCTCAAGGCCGCCGTTAAAAAAGCGGTTGTCGCTGCAGTGGTTCGGAAGGCGATTCGCAAGCGCGTCCGACGAAAAGTCGCGCGCAAGGTCATCCGCCGCAAAATAGCTCGCAAGATAATTCGCAAGAAGGTGCGCCGGAAAGTGGCCCGCAAGGCGGTTCGCCGGAAGGTAGCCCGCAAGGCAGTCCGCCGCAAGGCAGTCCGCCGCAAGGTGGCCCGCAAGGCGGTTCGCCGGAAGATCGCCCGGCGCAAGAAAGCCTAAGAGAGCGCCGTAACTCCACTCGATTCGCTTCGAGGGGAGTTATTTTACGAGAAGCGAGTCGCTGAGAAAGCGGCTCGCTTTTTTACACGGCTCGCACGGCCGGGCGCAGCCACCAAATCGCGAGGAAGAGCGCCGTGCAGAGCGCACCGGCAAACGCGAACGTCGGGCGCAAACCGACCGAGGCCGCGATCGCGCCGTCAACGAGAGCGCCGAGCGGAGTGACGCCGATCGCAATCATCGTGTAGATCGAGAGCGCGCGGCCTCGCACCTCGTCGGGAGAGAGCGTCTGAATGAGCGTGTTCGTCGCGCCCATCGATGCGAGCGTTCCGACGCCGATCGCGAAGAGAACCGGCACGGACCACCAGATCGTCGGAACGAACGCGAGCGCGAAGACGCCGGCCGACATCAGCAATCCCGACTGCAGCCAAAGCACCGAACGCCGCTCGCGCTGCGCGAAGTATGCCGTGACGAGCGCGCCGCCGAATCCGCCGATGCCGATCGCAGAGATCGCCCAGCCCAAACCGCGCGCTCCCGCGTGCAGCACGTTGACGGCGAACGCCGCGATCAGTTGGCTGTATGGGCGCGCGAAGACCGACGTAACGAATTGCGCGAGCACGATCCAACCCAGCGCCGGATGGCGCGCGATGAAGGCGACGCCTTGCTGCATCGCGCGCAACGTCGGTTCGCGATACGTCGCCGACGGCGGCGACGGACGCATCAGCAGAACGGCGACGACGACCGCGAGCGTCGCGGCGGCGTTGCAGTAGAACGCGCCCGCGACCCCGACCCAGACGATCAAGAAGCCGGCCAGGGCCGGGCCGATCGCCGCCGGGGCGTTGAAGGCGACGGAGTTCAGCCCGACCGCGTTCCCGACGTACTCGCGGTCGACGAGGAACGGCACCCAGCTCTGCCGCGTCGGGGAGTCTATGCCCATCGCCCCCGAGCTGACGGCCGAGATCAGGACGAGGCCGAGCATATCGAGGCGATGGAAGGCGGCGAGCACCGCCAGGGCCAGGGCCGCCGCGGCCATCGTGACGTTCGTCACGATGAGCACCCGCCGGCGCGGGAGCCGGTCGGCGATGACGCCGGCGAGCGGGGAGAGCAGCAGCACCGGGACCGCGCGAGCCGCACCGATGATGCCGAGGTCGAGCGCCGCCTGATGCTGCGAGCCGGCGATGCGCGCGACGAAGAAACCCATCGCGGTAAACTGCATCCACGTCCCGAGGTTCGAGATGAGCAGTCCGAGCCAGAGCAGCCGAAAGTCGCGATACGTCAGCGCGACGACGAGTGACGGGCGGTGAGCCGCTCGTTCGGCCGGCGTCTCCTCCGAAGCGATCACGCGCGGTGCGCGCGCACTGCGGCGGCGACGAGCTGCGCGCAGGCGGCGCCGTCTATTCGCGAGGCGTCGAGGCAGAGATCGTAGTTCGCCACGTCGCCGAAGGTCACGCCGTACCAATCCCGCAGGTGCGCGCTGCGGGCGCGGTCCACGCGGTCGAGCTCGGCGGCGGCAACCTCGCGGGCGATGCCGGCCGCGCGCGCGATGCGCTCGATCCGCCACTCGCGCGGCGCGTGAACGAAGACGCGCAACACGTCGTCGCGCGGTCCTAGGATCGCCGACGCGCCGCGGCCGACGATCACGACGTCGCCGTGCGAGGCGTACTCGCGGACGGCGTCTTGGACCGCGCGCAGCAGTTCTTCGTCGAACGGCTCGGCGGCGGACGCTTCGGCCAGCTCGGGCGTCGCGCGCTCGAGGCCCGTCAGCAGGCGTTCCCCGAGCGTCCGCCCGGAGTCTTCGTTCGCTTCGACTGCCTCCGGCGAGACGCGCAGCCGCTTCGCGACGACGACCGGAAGCTGTTGATCCACATACTCGTAACCGAGCGAATCGGCGACCCGCCGCGCGATCGCGAGGGCACCGGATCCGTACTCGTTCGAGAGCGTTACAATCACCGGAGATGGAGTACGCAGCGCCGAACCTCGGGCTCCTGCCGATCGTAGAGACGCGCGACTTGCGCAAAGTCTTTCGCACGCCCAAGCGCACGCCGGGAGCCCTCGGCGCGCTGCGCTCGCTTTTCTCCCGGCAATACGAGGAGCGCGTCGCGGTCGCCGGCGTGAACTTCGCGCTCGAGCCCGGCGAGTTGGTCGGCTACATCGGGCCGAACGGCGCCGGTAAATCCACGACGATCAAGATGCTGACCGGCATCCTCGTGCCGACCTCGGGCGAGGTTCGCGTCGCCGGGCTCGTCCCGTGGAAGCAGCGCAAGGAGAACGCGCGCAACATCGGCGTCGTCTTCGGACAACGCAGCCAGCTCTACTGGGACCTGCCGCTGATCGAGTCGTTCGAACTCTTGCGCGCGATCTACAACGTTCCGGCCGACCAGTACCGGCGCAATCTCCGCGAGTTCACCGAGATCCTCGAGATGGACGAGTTCTTGCGCACGCCGGTCCGCCAGCTCTCGCTCGGGCAGCGGATGCGCGGCGACTTCGCCGCGGCCTTGCTCCACAGCCCGCGCATCGTCTACCTCGACGAGCCGACGATCGGCCTCGACGTCGTCGCGAAAGAGGCGATCCGCGTCTTCATCGCGCGCATCAACGCCGAGCGCGGCGCGACGATCGTGCTCACGACGCACGACCTCGCCGACGTCGAGCGCCTCTGCAAGCGCATCGTCCTCATAGACCGGGGAACGCTGATCTACGACGGCGACATCGAGCGGATCAAGAGCGAGTACGGACGCTTCCGCACGCTCGTCGTGCGCTTCTGCGAGCCGATCGAGCGGCCGCACCTCGAGGGCGCGCAACTCGCCGAGGTGGACGGCGCGACCGCGCGGTTTCGCTTCGATCGAAATCTCCAGCGGGCCGACCTTCTCGTGCGGCAAGCGAGCGAGCATTATCGCGTCGAAGACGTCAGCCTCGAAGAGCCGGATCTCGAGGCGATCATCCGGCGCATCTACGTCGAGGGCTACGGTAAATCCGAGGAGGACGCGTCATGATTCTCTCCAGCGGCACGAAGCGGCCGAAGATTCACTCCAGCGCGTACGTCGCTCCGACGGCGATCGTCAGCGGGGAGGTGACGATCGGCGCGGATTGCGCGATTCTGCACGGCGCCGTCGTCACGGCCGAAGGCGCTCCGGTCACGATCGGCGCGCAGAGCGTCGTCATGGAGCATGCGGTGGTGAAGGCGAGCGGCGGCAGCGTGCTGCAGTACCCGCTCTCGATCGGCGAGCGCTGCATCGTCGGGCCGCACGCCTACGTCGTGGGCGCGACGATCGGCGACGGCTGCTTCGTAGCGGCGGGCGCGAAGATCTGTAACGGCGCGACGCTCGAAGCGGGCAGCGGGGTCGCGCTCGGCGGCATCGTGCACGTGAAGACGCGCCTGCCGGCCGGCGCGAGCGTCCCGATGCAGCATATCGCCTACGGCGACCCGGCAACGATCGCGCCGCCCGGGAAGGCGCCCGAGATCGCAGCGAAACTCGACTTCTACGCCGACGTCTTCAACCTCGAGGCCGGCGACGACGTGCGAGCGCGCGCGGCGGAGACGTACGCGAAGTTCCTGCGAAAGGCGCACGCGCAAGACACGGTGCTCGAGGAGCATCGCAACCTCAAGCCGCCGCCGCGGCGCTCCGGCGAGGAGCCGCCGCCGACGCAGCAGACGCAGGTGGATAAGGTCGTCGACGTGATGATGCTCGAGCTCGAAGAGATGGAGCACCGCCGGCAGCAGGCGATCAAACGACAGAAAGGCGGCTAAGCCGGTTTGCTTCCGTACCTCGAGTTCGCGAAGAAGGCGTTCGCGCGCGAGGCCACCTACCGGCTCGAGGTTCTCACCGAGATCGGTTCGCTCGTGCTGCGGGTCTATATTCTGCGAGCGCTCTGGACCGCGCTCTACGCGCACAACACCGCGCCGCTGAACCTTCCGCTGCACAGCATGATCACGTACGCGACGGTCGCGATGCTGATGTCGCTGATCCTCGAAGTGGACGGCACGCGCCTGATCCGCGAGAAACTCCGGGAAGGTACGATCGCGACCGATCTCATGAAGCCGATCAGCGTGCCGCTCTACTTCTTCAGCGACGGGCTCGGCCAGACGGCGCTCCACGCGCTGCTCGTCGTTCCCGCGCTGCTCTGCGCGCTGCTGCTCGTGCACGTCGACGTGCCGTCCGCCGCGACGTTTGCCGCGTTTCTGCTCGCCTTTGCGGTCGGCTACGGCGTGAACTTCTTCGTGAACTTTCTGATGAACTGCGTCGCGTTCTGGACGCTCGAGACGTTCGCCGCGCAGTTGATCGTGCGCTGGGTCTCGGATCTGCTCTCCGGGCAGATCATTCCGCTGACGCTCTTTCCGGGCGTGCTCGGCCGGATCGTCTTCGCGCTTCCGTTTGCGGCGATCTACTCGACGCCGCTGCTCATCTACGTCGGCGTGATTCCGCCGTCGCAATGGGCGACGAGCATCGCCGTGCAGATCGGATGGCTCGCGCTCTTCGTCGGCCTCTCATCGCTCGTCTGGCGCGCCGCTTCGCAGCGCGTCGTCATTCAGGGCGGCTAGGGTTCCTACGGCGCGAAGACCTCGTCCACGAAGCACCAGCGCCAGTGCTCGCCCGGCTGGAACGAGCGGATGACGGGATGCTTCGTCGCGTGAAAGTGCTTCGTCGCGTGCTTGTTCGGCGACGAGTCGCAGCAGCCGACGTGACCGCAGGTCAGGCAGAGGCGCAGATGCACCCACCTGTCGCCGGTCTTCAGGCACTCTTCGCAACCCTGCGGCGTCGTCGGCGCGGGATCTCCGGCCCGTTCGATGTGCTCGCACGTATCCGCGTTCACGGCGCCACCTCGGGAAGATCCCAGAAGACCAGCTCGCCCTCGCCGGAGACCGCGAGCCGCGCGACGTCGTAGAGACGAACCGCGTCGCCCTCGGAGAGCCGCTCGCCGTTCGCTTCGACCGTTCCCTTCGCGACGAAAAGGAAGCCGTAGCGCTTTGGCGCCATCTCCGCGACGATCGGGCCGCCTTCGAGGCGTGCGACGCGCAGCGTCGCGTCCTGGGTGATGCGGATCGGCGCTTCGACGGCGGCGTCGCCACCGACCACGGCGAGCCACTTGTTGCGCCGCTCGTCCGTCTCGAACGCCATCTGACCGTACGAGGGCGCGGTTCCGAGCTTTCCCGGCAGCACCCACATCTGAACGAGATGGAGCGGTTGCTGCGCGCTCGCGTTGAACTCGCTGTGGCGGACGCCGGTGCCGGCGCTCATGAACTGCACGCCGCCGGGACCGACGACCCCCTCGTTCCCCATGCTGTCGCGGTGCGCGAGCTCTCCGCCGAGCACGTAGGTGACGATCTCCATGTCGGCGTGGGGATGCGCCGGGAAGCCCGTTCCCGGGGCGATCGTATCGTCGTTGAAGACGCGAAGCGCTCCCCAGTTCAGGTTCGCCGGATCGTCATAATCCGCAAAGCTGAAGGAGTGGTAGGTGTCGAGCCAGCCTCGGTTCGCGTGGAAGCGTTGCGCCGAGCGAACGACGTCGAAGACCGGCGGACGAGAAGTCGTAGTAGCCATCGCTCGCTCCAACCTCGGGCGGAAGGGGGCCGGTTGCAGGCGGGCACCGAACCGCCCAGCGATGCTGCAAGCCTACCTGCAGTACTGGCGCATCAACTTCCTCACCCTGCTCGAGTATCGCGCGAACTTCATCATGTGGTTCGTCTTCGCGGTCGTCTACCACGGCGTCGCGATCGCCGCCCTGTGGGTGACGATGCGACAGTTTCCGTCCATGAACGGCTGGAGCTTTCGCGAGATGTTCTTCCTCTACGCGCTCTGGATGGCGGGCCACGAGCTGCACAACACGCTCTTCTTCACCGTCGTAAGCGTCCCGGAATACGTGCGCGAGGGACGCTTCGATCGCTTTCTCGTGCGCCCGCTCGACGCGCTCTTCCAGGTGCTGACCGTCCCGCAGCAGATCGTCCCCGACGGGCTCGTGCTCGCGATCGCCACGCTCGCGGTCGCGACCGCGGCGGCCGGCGTTCGCGTCGACTGGATCTTCATCGCCTTCGTGCCGTTGATCGTTTTCGGCGGCGCCTTGATCGATCTCGGCATCTCGCTCGCGATCGCCACCGCGTCGTTTTGGTTCGTTCGCGTGGACACGCTGCGCTGGGTCGTGATGTCGCTCGAGCAAGACTTTACGCGATATCCGATCAGCATCTACACGCGCGGCGTCCGCATCGTCCTGACGTTCGTCTTCCCGTTTGCGTTCATGAACTATTTCCCGGCGACGTACTTCCTCCAGAAGAGCGACGTCGGATTCCACCTCAACCCGGCGATCGGGCTGCTGACGCCGGCGATCGGCGCGGCGTGGCTCGCCGCATCGTACGCGTTCTGGGTCGTCGGGATGCGCCACTATCAAGGAACGGGATCGTGAAGCGCGCCGCCTTCCTGGGCGCCGCCGGCGCCGCGCTCGTCGCCGCGCGAGCCGGCGCGGCGACCTCGGTCGAAGCGAAGGTGCGCGCGATCGCGCACCGCATGCCGGGAAAGATCGGCGTCTACGCGCGCACGATGGCGCTCGGGCCGCCGATCGTCGAGTACGGCGCCCACGACCGCTTCCCGACGGCATCCATCATCAAAGTCCTGATCATGACGACGGCCTACGCGACCGAAGAGCGCGAGCCGGGAACGCTCTCGCAGAAGATTACCTTCCGGCGCAGCGATCTGATCGGCGGCTCCGACTTCATGGCGTACGCTGCCGACGGCCGGCAGTTCAGCGTGCGCGAACTGATCGTGCCGATGATCGTCCTCAGCGACAACACCGCGGCGAACCTCTTGATCGGGCACTTCGGCGTCGCCGCGATCAACGCGGTCGGCAAGCGAGCCGGAATGCTGCGCACGCACCTGGCGCGCAAGTTTCTCGACTATACCGCGATCGTCCACCATCGCGACAACGTCTCGACGCCCGCCGACATGGGGCGGCTGCTCTATCTCATCGAACTGGGCGCGCGCGAAGGCGTTCCGACGATCGTCTCGGCGCGGCACTGCCGGACGATGGTCGCGATCATGCTCGGCCAGACCGATCGCGACGGGATACCGGCGGCGCTGCCGCGCGGCACGTCGGTCGCGAACAAGACCGGCGAGATCGAAGGGACCCGCAACGACGTCGCGATCGTCGAGCCGTTCGGCGACTCGCCGTTCGTTCTCGCAATCATGACGGCCGACGCGTACGACTATCCCGCCGCCTATGCGGCGATCCACGCGGTGACGAAGACGACTTACGCCGTCGTCTCGAAATCGTACGCGTAGATCCGGCATCCGTAGGCCTCGCCGGCACGCAGCGTCGCGAGCTTCGCGGCGCGGCGCAGCCGCTTGAACCGCGCCTCCTGCGACTTGGCGGCCGAGAGCGTCGGCGGATGCCACCAGGCGATCAGGCGCACCGGCAGACGGCCGCGCGTGTACTTCGCGCCGGCGCCCCTGCCGTGGACGCGCACGCGCCGCGCGAGATCGCTCGTCGCGCCGGTATAGAGCGAACCGTCGCGGCAGGAGAGCACGTAGACCGCGGGCCTGCCGCGCGGGAGCCTCTCGTCCGTCACGAACGATGAACTTTGCGCCCGCTTCGTGAAACCTTCCGTTATGAAGTCGCTCGTTCTCGGCGGCGCGATCCTCTTGGCCGGTCTCGGCGCCGATCAGCCCGTTCCGGCCTCCGCGCCGTACGCGCCGATCGCCGCGATGGTCGGCGACGTTACGGCAAGCCGTCTCGCGAGCAGCGTGCAGCGGCTCGTGGATTTCGGCACTCGCAACGACTTCTCCGAAGAGACCTCGACGACGACGCACGGCGTCTTCGGAGCGCGCGACTGGATCGAGCGCCGGTTCGAGGAGATCGCGACCACGTCGAATCACCGCATGACGGTGGCGCTCGACGGCTACCTGCAGCCGAAGACGGCGAAGACGCCGCGCGCGGTGCTCGAGTCGAGCGTGATCGCGACGCTGCGGGGAACGCAACCGGGGCGCATCTACGTGATGGCGAGCCACTACGACGATTGCGACGGCCGCTGCACCGACGGCGCCGGAACCGCGCCCGGCGCCGACGACAACGGATCGAGCGTCGCCGCGGTCTTGGAAGCGGCGCGCGTGATGGCGAAGACGGAGTTTAAAGGAACGATTATCTTCGCGTGCTTCGACGGCGAAGAACTGGGGCTGTGGGGCTCGGATCACTACGCCCGCGAGCTGGCGAAGAGCCGCGCGCCGGTGCTCGCGGTGCTCAACAACGACATCGTCGGCAACTCGACCGGCGGCGACGGCGCGCGCGAGCCGAACGTCATCCGCGTCTTCAGCGAGGGAATACCGGAGGGCGCCGACGTCGCCCGCGTCAATCTCGTCGGCTCGGAGAACGACTCGCCGTCGCGAGAACTCTCGCGCTTCATCGCCGAGATCGTCCCGGTCTACCTTCCGGACTTCACCGTGCGCCAGATCTTCCGCGCCGATCGCTTCATGCGCGGCGGCGATCAGGAGTCGTTCCAGGCGGCTGGATATGCAGCGGCGATCAGATTCGTCGAGCCGCACGAGAACTTCGCGCATCAGCATCAGGACGTCCGCGTCGAGAACGGGGTCCAGTACGGCGACCTTCCGCAATACATTGACGCCGAGTATCTGCGTCGCGCGACGCAGGCCAACGTCGCCGCACTCGCGACGCTCGCGCTCGGCCCGGCGCCGCCGGGCGGCGTGCAGATGGTCCTCGCGCATCTCGGTTACGACACGACGCTGCGCTGGAGGCCCGCCGCCGGCGCGACGTCGTACGAGATTCTCTGGCGAACGACCGACGCGCCGCAGTGGGAGCACGGCACCGACGCCGGCGACGTCACGCAGGCCACGGTCTCGCTCTCGAAGGACGATTACGTCTTCGGCGTGCGCAGCGTCGACGCAAACGGCCTGCGCAGCCCGGCGGTCTATCCGGTCGCGGTGCGCGAATAGGCGAGCGAGTCGTCGATCGCCGCCAGCGTCTCGTCTACGTCGGCCTCCGCGTGCGCGGTCGAGACGAACATCACCTCGTTCTGCGACGGCGGCAGCAGGATGCCGCGCTCGAACATCGCGCGATAGTACGCCGCGTACGCGCTCCGGTCGGCGGCGCGAGCGTCGTCGAAGTTACGGTTCGGCGGGCCCGGACGGAATTTGAAATCCACGATCGACTCCGCCTGCACGACCGCGTAGGGGAGTTCGCGCTGCCGGAAGATCGCTTCTATCCCGCGCGCGAGGCGCTTCGCGACGCCGTCCATCTGCGCGTAGTACTCCGGCCGGCTTTCGAGCAGGTCGAGAACGCGGTGGGCCATCGCGACGCAGAACGGGTTGCCGCCGTGGGTGCCGCCGGTGAAGGTCTCGCCGAGCGGGGCGAGCGTCGCCATGACGTCCTCGCGCCCGCCGAAGGCCGCGATCGGCGCGCCGCCGCCCATGATCTTTCCCAGCGCAGTCAAATCGGGCGCCACGCCGACGCGCCCCTGCGCGCCGCGCAGACCGAAACGCAGCCACGTGATGACTTCGTCGAAGATCAGAAGCGCGCCCCAGGCGCGCGCGCGCTCGCGCAATCCTTCGAGAAAGCCGGGATCCGGCGGCACGAAGCCCATGTTCGCGCCGATCGGCTCGACGAGTATCGCCGCGATATCGTCGCGGATCCCGTTCGATCGCTCGTCGACCGACGCGAGATCGTTATAACGGGCGACGGCGACGTCGCGCGCGACGCCCTCCGGAATCCCGCCGCGTCCGGCGCCGGCCGAGGCGCCCGCTTCGAGCAGCGCGAGATCGAAATGGCCGTGGTAGCAGCCGGCAAACTTCAAGACTCGGCTGCGCCGGGTGAAGGCGCGGGCGACGCGCACGGCGCTCATCATCGCCTCCGTGCCGCTCGTCACGAATCGCATGCGCTCCATCGAAGGCAGGTGCGAGCGGATGCGCTCGCCCAAACGCACCTCGTGCGGATGCGTCGATCCCCAAACGAAGCCGTGCTCCGCGATCGAGTCCAATCCGGTGACGAGCGCGGGGTGCGTGTGCCCGAAGAGCAGCGGACCGTAGGCCATGACGTAGTCCACGTAGCGCCGGCCGGCGTCGTCGTAGGCGTACGCTCCGCGCGCGTCTGCCTGCACGAACATCGGACCGCCGACGCTCCAGGCGGATCGCACCGGCGAATCGCAGCCTCCCGCGAGAACGTCCCGCGCGCGCTCGATCTGCATACCCCCGCGCGGTTCGCATGTTCAACGGAGAAGCCATGCACTCGCTAGAGATCGCACCGCAGACGAACATCAAAGACCTCGTCGCAGGCCTTCCGATCGCGGCCGACGTGATGACCGCCTTCGGTCTCGGCTGCAGCGGCTGCGGGGTGAGCACCTACGAGACGATCGAGCAGGGCGCGCGGGCGCACGGCCTGCGCGTCGAGCCGATCCTCGCCGCACTCGAAGGGGCGCGCCGCACCGGTACGCTCCCGCCGATTGCGGAGGCGGATCGCGTGCCGCAGCGCCGGGCGCCGGGCTCCTTCAGCGGCCGCGCGAAGATCGCGCACACGATACCGGTGATGTCGGGCAAGGGCGGCGTCGGGAAGTCGCTCGTGACCGCGATGCTCGCGATCGGACTTCGCCGCAAGCACTATCGCGTCGGAATTCTCGATGCCGACATCACGGGGCCGTCGATTCCGAAACTCTTCGGATTGAGCGAGCCGCTCTCGATCGCCGCCGATCCGCTGAAGACGACGCCGCAGGGCCAGCCGCAGCCGCTGATTACCCCGGCCGTCTCGCGCAGCGCGATCGAGATCGTCAGCGCGAACCTGCTAACGGACCGCGAAGACACCGCGATGGTCTGGCGCGGCCCGATCGTCGCCGGCGTCATCCGCCAGTTCTACGAGCAGGTGCTCTGGAGCGATCTCGACTTCTTGCTCGTCGATCTGCCGCCGGGCACCTCCGACGCGCCGCTGACCGTGCTCCAATCGCTCTCGATCGACGGCGTCGTGCTCGTCACGATGCCGCAGGCGCTCGCGACGATGATCGTGCGCAAGGCGGCGAATCTCGTTGCGCAGCTCAAAAAGCCGGTGATCGGGGTCGTCGAGAACATGTCGTACTTCGTCGCGCCCGACACGGGGACGCGCTACGAGATATTCGGCCCGTCGTACGCGCAGCGCGTCGCCGATCTCGCGCAGGCACCGCTGCTCGCGCGCATTCCGATCGATCCCGCCAAGGCGCTGCTCGCCGACGAGGGCCGCATCGAGGAACTCGACGACCCGATCTGCGACATCCTCGCCGAGAGCCTAACTGCCGCGCTCTCGGCGCGTCCCAAACCCAAAGAGACGATCTCGCTCGTTTAGATGAAAAAGCGAGCGTTGCTCCTCGGCATCGGTGCGGGCATCGCCGCGGGCTACACGGCGGTTCGCACGATCGAGGCCGTCTTCGAGTGGCGCGAGCCCGCGCCGCCTCGCGCGAAGGACGCCGCGGCGTATGCGAGGATTCGCCGCGCCTACGAGATCGCCGACGCCGTTCGCGGGACGATCGGATTCATCGCCTTCGCGTACGGTCCGCTCGCGCGCGCGCTCGATGCCAAGCTGCCGCGCGTCGCCACCTGGCTGCTGCCGGCAATCTATTTCGGGCAGATCTCGCTCGCGTCGGCGCTCGTCGATATGCCGGCGTCCTTCGTCCAGGAGCACGCGCTGGAGCGCCGCTTCGGCCTTACCGATCAGACGCGCCGCGCGTGGCTGGGAGAGTACGCAAAAGCCGCCCTCCTCTCGTCCGCCCTGACCGCGCTGCTCGCCACGCTCCTGGGCATCGCGGTGCGGCACGCGCCGCGCTGGTGGCCCTGGATCGCGAGCGTCGGGACGTTGCCGCTCTTCGTTGCGGGCAACGTGATCGTGCCGGTCTACGTGCTGCCGCTCTTCAACGCGTTCGAGCCGGTGACGGGCCCGCTCGAGACGCGCCTGCGGCGCCTCGCGAAGCGCTTCGGCGTCGGCGACGCGGCTATTCTGCGCATGGACATGAGCCGCCAGACGCGCAAGGCGAACGCGTTCGTCACCGGCATCGGAACGACGCACCGAATCGTGCTCGGCGACACGTTGATCGGACCGTTCCCGGAAGAAGAGGTCGAGTTCGTCGTCGCTCACGAGCTGGGTCACTACGTCAGCAAAGATACCTGGCGAATGATCGGGCTCGGCGAGATCTTCTCGATCGTGCTCTTCCTCGTCGCCAACGCAACGGCGGCATCGAAGGACGAACGCGAGGCGCTGCGTAAGCGCCCGCTGCTGCTCCTGCGAATCTACGCGGTCATGCTCGCCGCGTCGCAGGCCCTGCGTCCGATCCTCTTCGCCTTCTCGCGCTCGCGCGAGTGGGCCGCCGACCGGTTCGCGATCGCCGCGACCCGCGATCCGCGCGCCGGCGCTTCGGCCTTCCGCAGATTACGCGATCAGAACCTCGCCGACGAAGATCCGCCGGGCTGGTACGAGTTCTTCTTCTCGTCGCACCCGTCGCTGCGCGCCCGCATCGCCGCCCTCGATAACTCCAAAATGTCACCCTGAGCGCAGTCGAAGGGCCGCGTTGTCACCCTGAGCGTAGTCGAAGGGCTGAGCGTAGTCGAAGGGCTGCGTTGTCACCCTGAGCGGAGTCGAAGGGCCGCGTTGTCATCCTGAGCGGAGTCGAAGGGCTGAGCGTAGTCGAAGGGCTGAGCGGAGTCGAAGGGCGGTTAAACCAACACGGTGGATTGGCGCGTGCGCAGCCACGACGCGAGGTCGGTCTTCGGCGTGACGTAGGACCCCGTGCGCAGCTCTTCGCGCAGTTCGCCGAAGAGGCCGAATCCCTCGGCGAACGCGTCGTGCTTGTGGATCGACTCTTCATTGATCTGGCTCGCGAAGACGAACGTCTCGTCGCCGAGGTCGGCGTACATGTCGAGCGCGCGCGCGAGGATGCCGCGCACGACGTCTTCGACGAACTTCGGGTTGTGGTGCGCCTTGTTGACGACGAAGAACTCGTCGGGCCGCTTCAGCAGGTCGTAGGTCTCGCTCGACATCGCGTTCTCGACGATCTCGACGAGGTCTTCGGCGCGAATCGCCCGCGCGTGCGCTTCGTCGGCGCCGATCAGGATCGAACCGCGTCCGCGCTGGTTGTGCGTCGCGACCGGCAGCGCGTCGAGCGCGCGTTCTGCCTGCTCGACCGTGAAGCCGACGTCGGCGAGCTCGTGCAGCGCGTGCTCGCGCACCATCGCCTGCGCGCACGGGCAGGCGGTCATGCCTTCGGCTTCGACGCCGATGACGCGCCGCGTCCCCGAGGCATCGGCGTGCGCGATGCCGACGAGCGTATACGTCTCCTCGCCGCGCTTCCCGCTGACCGGCGTCCAGCGCTCGAGGCCGAACTCGGCGCGCAGGCGCACGTCGGCGCGCACGGCACGCTGGCTCTCGACGATCTCTCGCGCGATCGCCTCGGTGAGATCCTCGATGCGCGCGGGTTGCGTATCGCGCGCGAGCACGTCGAGCGTCGCTTCTTCGAGGATCTCCGCAAACCGCGACATGTGGACGCCCGATCTGTCGGGCGCGAGATCCGCAACCATCGTGAACTCTCCGTTATAGACGTGCGCGCGCCCGTCCAGGTCGAGATGCACGATGCGGCGGACGTGCGAGACGCCGGCGCGGTTGAGCGAGAGCCGGATCTCCGGTTCCTCGGATTGACGGTCGGTGTCGAAGCGCAAACCGCGCTCGCGGCGCCGAACGCCGCCGTCTGCCGGCATCGGCACGAGGTGCGGCGCGATCTCCGCGAGCGGCGCGAGGTTGTACGGACGGACGTCGAGGTGCGGCTGGACGATCGCCCCGTCGTAGACGAGGATGTCGACGTCGATCGGGCGCGCCGCAAGCTTGCGCGCTCCGCGCGCTCGTCCGACCGCGATCTCGACGTCGTTCGCGAAACGGCGGAACGCCTCGGCATCGAGTTCGCAAGTCAGCGCGGCGGCGATATTGAGATAGGCCGGGCCTTCCGCGCCGTGCGCCGCAGCCGATTCGTAAAAGGCCGAGACCGCCGTAATCTCGGCGCGCGCGCGAAGACGCTGCAGCGCGGCCAGGATGTTGCCCTGCCGGTCGCCCAGGTTCGAGCCGATTCCGATGTAGAGGTGATGCACGTAGGGACGCTGGTATTCGCGGGAGCCCGGCCCCGAAGCCTCGTATCGTAGCCCGAGTGCAGAGCGACGCGATCTATCCCTACGTTCTCGACCCGAAGCTGACGACGCAAGTCTGGGGCGGCGACGAGCTCGTGCGCGTGTACGGCAAACGCGGCGATCCGAACGCGCGGCTCGGCGAGTCGTGGGAGTGCTGGGACACCGACCGGGTGCTCGACGGCGCGTTCGCGGGCGCCTCGGTCGCGGATCTGCGCGCACGGCTGGGGCCGCGACTGCTCGGCGACATCGATCCGAAGCGCATCTTTCCCGTGCTCACGAAGATCATCACCGCCCACGATTGGCTCTCGGTGCAGGTGCATCCCGACGACGCGTACGCACAGCGCGTCGAGCACCAGCCCTTCGGCAAGACCGAGTGCTGGTACGTTCTCGACGCGCAACCGAACGCGGAGATCGTCTACGGCTGGACGCGCGACACGTCGCGCGAAGAGTATCTGCGGCGCGTCGCCGACGGAACGCTCGGCGAGCTGTTGCGCCACATCCCGTTGCAGACGGGAGACACGATCTATATTCCACACGGGATGGTGCACGCGATCGGGCCCGGTCTGACGGTCTTCGAGACGCAGCAGGCGTCGGACCTAACCTATCGCATGTTCGATTACAATCGCGTCGGCCTCGACGGCAAGCCGCGCGAACTGCACGTCGAAAAAGCGGCCGACGTCTTGAACTACCACGCAACGGCCTCCGGCACGCTCCTGCAGATTCGATATCGCTTCGAAGGACTCGACCGCACCGCGCTCATCGCCGACCGGCACTTCGTCGTCGAGCGCATCGTCGCAACCGGCGAACCGGCGTCGCTGGCGACGCAAGGCCGTCCGCTCATCTTGATGTCGCTCGACGCCCCGCTGGGGGTCAGCGCCGGCACCGGCGAGGCCGCGCTCGGACGCTACCAGACGGTGCTCGTTCCCGCCGGGGCCGAGTGGTGCACCGTCGCGGCAACGCAGGGCGACGCGGCGCCGTTCATGTTCGTCACCCCGCCGGCGAACGACGACGAGCTCGCGGAACGGTTGCTGGCCGCCGGAGTCGAGCAGGCGCGGATCGACGCGTTCCTGGAGCAGTTCTGATCGGCGGCGACGAATCCAGCGAGCCTCGCCGGACGTTGTAGAGGTGTAATGAATACGCAAACCGCGACTTTCGCAGCCGGCTGCTTCTGGGGCGTCGAAGCGGCGTTCCGTCAGGTTCCCGGCGTCGTTAACGCCGTTTCGGGATACATCGGCGGCAACGTAGACAATCCGACCTACCGTCAGGTCTGCGGCCACGGCACCGGCCACGCCGAAGCGGTCGAGGTGACGTTCGATCCGGAACGCGTGACCTACGATCGGCTCCTGAGCGTCTTCTGGCAGATCCACGATCCGACGCAACTCAACCGGCAGGGGCCGGACGTCGGCGATCAATATCGGTCGGCGATCTTCACGCACGGTCCGGAGCAAGAGCGCACCGCGATCGCGTCGCGCGATCGCGAGCAGGCCTCGCACGCGCGCCCGATCGTCACGCAGATTCTCCCCGCGCCGCGCTTCTGGCCCGCCGAAGAGTACCATCAGCGCTACTTCGAAAAGAACGGCGGCGCCGCGTGCCACGTGATTCCGGTCGCGCCGCAATGAAACGCAGTGCGTTCGTCGTCGCGGGCGCGGCGCTGGCGCTCTTCGGGCTCGCGCCGCGCCGATCTGCCGCCGCCGAGGCGTACGAGGTCACGCACAGCGACGCGCAATGGCGCGCGCTCCTCGGCCCCGAACGCTTCGAGATCCTGCGCGAGGGCGGCACCGAGCCGCCGTTCTCGAGCGCGCTGCTCCGCGAGATGCGGCGCGGCGTCTATCGATGCGCGGGCTGCGATCTCGCGCTCTTCTCGTCGAAGACGAAGTACGACAGCGGCGAAGGCTGGCCGTCGTTCTGGGACGTTCTGCCGAACGCGACGCGGACGCAAGCCGATTACGCGCTGATCGAGAAGCGCACCGAAGTGCACTGCAGGCGCTGCGGCGGCCATCTCGGACACGTCTTCGACGACGGCCCGGCGCCGACGCATCTGCGCTACTGCATCGACGGCCTCGCGCTTCGCTTCGTGCCGGCCTAAACTGAAAGGCCGCGTGCGCATCCTCATCACGAACGACGACGGAATCGACTCGCCGGGAATTACCGCGCTCGTCGACGCGCTCGGAAGCGAGCACGACGTCGTCGTCGTAGCGCCGTCGGGTAATCGCAGCGGCGTCTCGCACGCGATCACGGCGGACGAGGCGATCACGATCGAGCGGCGTCTCGACGGGCCCGTGCCCGCTTACGCGTGCTCCGGAACTCCGGCCGACTGCGTCTTTCTCGGCTCGACGGAACTCGCCGAACGTCCGGAGCTCGTCGTCAGCGGGATCAACCACGGACCGAATTTGGCCGACGACGTGAACTACTCGGGCACCGTCGCCGGCGCGGTCGAAGCCTCGCTGCTCGGCATCCCCGCGCTCGCGGTCTCGCTCGCATCGGATTTCGACGATCCCGCCGGGCGCCGCCATTGGGAGAGCGCCGCGGAGATCGTGCGGCGCTGCATCGGGCAAGGTTTCGAGCATCTGCGCGATGCGGCGTGCTACTGGAACCTCAACGTTCCGAACCGTCCGATCGAAGCGATCGAAGGAATCGCGGTCACGCGCCTCGGCCGCAAACGAATCTGCGGCCGTATGGTGGGGCAAGAACATGAAGGCGCGATTCGCTACTATCGCGCATGGGAGTCGCCGTTCGAGACCGACCGCGAGACGCTCGGCACCGATATCGGCGCCGTGCACGCGGGTTACGCGAGCTTGACCCCGCTCTTGCTCGATCGCACGGCCGAGTCGGGACTCGGAGCGCTCTCGGAACTGACCGCAGGCGCGCGATAGCCGCGCCGCGGCAGCCGCCGTCCGGCAAACTCCGCAATCTGAGCCAGGCGCCGCATCAACTGCTCGAACGCCGGCGGATCGAGCGACTGCGCGCCGTCGGAGAGCGCGCGCGCCGGATCGGGGTGCACCTCGATCAGCAACCCGTGCGCGCCGGCAGCGAGCGCGGCGACGGCGAGCGGCGGAACGAGCCGAGCGATGCCGACCGCGTGCGACGGATCCACGATCACCGGGAGATGCGTCATCTCTTCGAGCAGCGGAACGACGGCGAGGTCGAGCAGGTTCCGCGTCGCGACGTCGAACGAACGCACGCCGCGTTCGCAGAGCACGACGCTCTCGTTTCCGCCGAGCAGCACGTACTCCGCGGCCAATAGCCACTCTTGCACCGTCGCCGAAAGTCCGCGCTTGAGCAGCACCGGCAGACGCGTCGCTCCAACCTCGCGTAAGAGAACGAAGTTCTGCATGTTGCGCGCGCCGATCTGCAGCATGTCGGCGTAGCGCGCGACGCGCTCCACATCGCGGGGATCCAAGACTTCGGTGACGACGTCGAGCCCGTGGCGATCGCCGGCCTGGCGCAGCATCTTGAGCGCATCCTCACCGAGGCCCTGAAACGAGTACGGCGACGTGCGCGGTTTATAGGCGCCGCCGCGCAACACGTTGGCGCCGGCATCGGCGACCGCGCGCGCGGCCGCATCGAGTTGTTCGCTCGACTCGACGCCGCAGGGCCCGGCGCAGATCGCGACCTCGTCGCCGCCGAACGTCGCGCCGTTGCGCAGACGCACGATCGTGCGTTCGCCGCGAGCGTCGCGACGAACGAGTCGGTACGATTGCGGCACGTTGACGCCTCGCTCCATCACCCCGGCTTCGACCGTGCCGGCGGCCCTTCATTCCCGCCTGCCGGCCCAGCAGGCCACCGGCGTACCGCCGTGTGAAATGAGGCGGCGATGGAGCACGTCGCCGTTACCGGGATGGGGATCGTTTCGCCGATCGGCAGCGGCGCGGGAACGTTCTGGCGCAATCTTTTGGCGGGACGACGCGCGATCGCTCCGATGCCCAACGCAAGGAACCGCACCGGAAACGCTCTCTGGGCCGCCGTTCCCGACGGCTTTCTCGACGGATCGCCGCTGCCGCGAACGGCGCTGAAGAACACCGATCGCTTCACACAGTACGCGATGACCGCCGCATGCGAAGCGCTGGCGAACGCGCGCCTCGATCCGCCCGAAGCAACCGCGGTCGTCGTCGGAAACACGATGGGCGGCTTTCCGTTCGTCGCCGAGGCGCAGACGAAGTTTCTCGGCGACGCGCACAACGTCACGCCGAAGCTGATGGCGCTCGTCATTCCCAACATGGCGGCGGCGGCGATCGCGATGCATTGGCGCCTGCACGGCCCGCAGCTCGCCGTCAGCACCGCATGCGCGTCCTCGCTCGACGCGATCGGCCTCGCCGCCGGAATGATCGAGCGCGGCGAGATCGAGGCCGCCATCGCGGGCGGGAGCGAGACGCTGCTCAGCCCGATCGTCTACGAAAGCCTCGTGAGAGCCGGCGCGCTCTCGCGTAATCCCGACGCCGCGCGCGCTTCGCGTCCGTTCGACGTCGATCGCGACGGATTCGTCATGGGCGACGGTGCCGGAATTCTCGTCCTCGAGCGCGCGGACCGAGCGCGGGCTCGCGGCGCGGAGATTCTCGCGCGGATTCGCGGCTACGGCTCGCTCGCCGACGCGCACCACATCACGTCGCCGGATCCGTCGGCCCGGCACGAATCGCGCGCGATGCGCGACGCGCTCGATCGCGCCGGCGATGCCGGCGAGAGCTGCGACGTCGTCTACGCGCACGCGACCGGAACGATCGTCGGCGACGCCGCCGAGTCGAGAGCGATCGACGACGTTTACGCGGGACGCCGCGCGATCGTCACGTCGATCAAGGGACACGTCGGGCACAGCATGGCGGGCGCCGGAGCGATGTGCGCGATCGCGGGCATCGCCGGGATGCGCGAGGGGCTGATTCCGCCGACGATGGGAACGCAACGAGTCGATCCGCAGACGCGCTTCGACCTCGTACTCGAGCGCCCGCGCGCTCATGCGTACTCGGTCTTTCAGGTCAACGCGTTCGGCTTCGGCGGACAGAACGCGTCGTTGATCCTTTCGCGATGACGCAGGTGCAGGGCGGGTGCGAGGCCGCTAGGAACGTTCCCCAGGAAAGACTGCGATGAATCTCGTCGTTAAGGGAACGAGCGGACCGCTGACCGGCGAGGTCGTGGTCCCGAACTCCAAATATCACGCACACCGCGCGTTGATTCTGGCGTCGCTCGCGCCGGGAACGAGCCGAATTCTCGGCCTCTCCGACGCGCGCCACGTCGAGTTCACGATCGACGTCCTGCGCGCGCTCGGCACCCGCATCGACGTCGACGGCGAGACGTTCGTCGTGCACGGCGGCCCGTATCGCGTCAGGCGCAAGGTCGTCTCCGTCGGAAGCTCCGGCTCGACGCTCTACTTCACGATCGGCTTGGCGGCGCTCGCCGACGCGCCGATCACGCTGACCGCGCAGAAATATTTCCGGCGCCGCCCGGTCGGGCCGCTGCTCGACGCGCTCGCCGCGATGGGCGTTGCGTTCGACTCTGCCGGCGGCTGTCCGCCGATCTCGGTAAGGCCCGGACGTCCGCGCGGCGGACGGATCGTCATTCCGGGGGTGCTTTCGCAGTGGATCTCGGGGCTGCTGCTGCTCGCGCCGTTTGCAAAAGAACGCACGATCATCGAGGTCGAGGGGGAGCTCAACGAGCGCCCGTACATCGCGCTGACCGCAGAGATGATGCGCGCGTTCGATCTGCAGGTCAACGTCGCGCGCGATTGGCGGCGCTTCGAGATCGAGCCGAATCAACGGCCGCGTCCGACGACGGTCGAGCTTCCGCCCGACATTGGCTCGGCGGCGTTCGGGCTCGCGGTGACGGCGATCCACCCCTCCGACGTCCTCTTCCGCGGCTTGCGCCAACTCCCCGGCGAGCTCCAGGACCATCCCGAAGGCGCCTTCATGGAGATCGTCCGCGATATGGGGCTTCCGATGGAGTACGACGCGAACGCCCGCGCGGTGCGCGTGCGGCACGACGGCGTCGAACTTCGCGCCGTGCGCGTGGACTGCCGCAACATCCCCGACATGCTTCCGATCCTTTCGACGCTCGGCACGTTCGCAAACGGCGAGACGGTGCTCGAGAACGTCGCGCACGTGCGCCTGAAAGAGTCCGATCGCGTCGCAGCGATGCTCCAGCTCAACCGCATGGGCGGCAAGTTGGAGCTGCACGACGACCGGCTCGTCGTCCACGGCGTCGCGCAACTCCACGGCACGCGGCTCTCCTCGTTCAACGACCATCGCATCCTGATGTCGCTCGCGGTCGCGGCGTCGCGAGCCGAAGGTCAGAGCGCGCTGACCTATCCGCACGCATATCGCATATCGTACCCGCGCTTCCTCGAGGCGATGCGGTCGATCGGCGTCTCGATGTCGATCTCCGACGTCGCCGCGGACGGAGCGCCGCCGAAAGCCGTGCCGATGCTCAAGCCCGATCGCGCCGCGGCGATGACGCTCGACGAGCTCTTCCGCCGGCGCGCGTACGAGACCCCGCTCGAACTTGCGGCCGTCGAGACGCGAGACGGCAGCGACGCGACGCTGACCTGGCAGGAGCTCCACGATCGCGTCGAGCGCGCCGCGGTGCTCCTTCTCCAACTCGGCGTACGGCCGGGCGAATGCGTCGCCTACCAACTGCCGAACTGCCTCGAATTTCTCGTCGTCACGCTCGCGACGCTGCGCGTCGGCGGCATCTGCTGCCCGCTGATGCCGATCTTCCGCGAGCGCGAGATCGCGTTCTGCCTTCGCCGCTCCGGAGCGCGCGTTCTCGTCGTTCCCGACGAGGCGCGAGGCCGCCGCCACGCCGCCGAAATCGCCTCGCTGTTATCCGAGGCGTCGATCTTCAGCGGCGAACTGCCGCTGCGATTGGAGCACGTGATCGTATCGTCGAGCGGACGCACCGCTCACGCGCTTCCGGCGGGCGACGCGCGCGGCGCGGTCTCGTGGCTGCGCTTCGAGGAGGCGCTGCGCTCGACCGAGATCGACGCCCGGTTGCTCGACGCGCGCCGCAGCGAGCCCACCGCGCTCGCGCAGTTGCTCTTCACCTCCGGAACGTCGGGCGAGCCGAAGGGCGTGCTCCACCGCAACGACGTGCTGATGCGAGCCGCCGCGATGGAGGTGGAACACCTCGACCTCGGCTCCGAGGATCGCATCTTCGTTCCGTCGCCGCTCGCGCATCAGACCGGCTTCCTGTACGGGATGTGGCTCGCGATCGTCATGGGCGTGCCGCAGATCCTGCAGCCGGTCTGGAACGCGTCGCGCGCGCTGCGCGCGCTCAACGATTGGGATGCAACGTTCGTACAGGCTGCGACGCCGTTTCTCGCCGATATCGTCAAGGCCGTCGAAGAAGGCGAGCGTCCTCCGGCGGCGCTGCGCATCTTCGTCGCGACCGGCGCCGCGGTGCCGCGCTCGCTCGCGGAGCGCGCGACGCGAATTCTCGGCACGGCGGTCTGCGGCGCGTGGGGAACGACCGAATCGTGTCTCGGCTCGCTCGCGGCGCCCGGCGACGAGCCCGCCAAGGTGTGGGGCACCGACGGACGCGCGCTGCGCGGAATCCGTCTGCGCATCGCCGATTCCGACGGGCGCGTGCTCCCCGCCGACGAGGAGGGACACTTCGAGGTCTCGTCGCCGACGATGTTCGAAGGATATATCGATCATCCGGATTGGACCGCAGCGGCATTCACGCCGGACGGCTGGTTCCGTACCGGCGATCTCGGCGTCATGGACGAGTCGGGATACATACGCATCACCGGGCGCCTGCGCGACGTGATCAATCGCGGCGGCGAGAAGATTCCCGTCGCCGAGGTCGAGCAGCTGCTCTCCGACCATCCGGCCGTTGCCGAGGTCGCGATCGTCGCGATGCCCGACGCGCGCTTGGGCGAGCGCGCCTGCGCGTTCGTCGTGCCGCGCGGCGGCGCGCCGCTCGACTTCGAGCGGATGCAGCATTACCTCGACGCCTGTCAGGTCGCGAAGCAGTACTGGCCCGAGCGCCTCGAGATCGTCGCCGAGCTGCCGCGCACGCCGTCGGGCAAGGTTCAGAAGTACGTGCTCCGCGAGCGCGCGCGCGACTTACGTCCCTACGAACGCGTGAAAGAGGCGATCTCGTGAAGGCGCTCGAGGAAGAGATCACCGCCTACGTAGCGGGACCGGCCGAGGAGTGGGCGCAGCGCATCGAACGCGAGCGCCGCGTGCCGCTCGAACTCTGGGAGGATCTGCGCGCGCGCGGCTACCTCTCGCTCGCGGCGCCGGTCGAGTACGGCGGCCGCGGGATTCCGTTCGGACGCTACGTGGAGCTCGTCGAGCTCTTCTCGATGTCGCACGCTTCAATTCGAATGATCGTCCACGTCGTCAACGGCACGTGGCGCGCAATGGATCGCTTCGCGACCGAGGAACAGCGCCGCCGCTTCGTGCTCCCCTCGATCGCCGGCCGGCTCAAGATCGCGTTCACGCTGACGGAGCCGACGGCCGGGAGCGGCGCCGACCTGCGCTCGAGCGTCGTGCGCGAGGGCGACGCGTACTATCTGAGCGGCGAGAAGCACCTCATTACCTTCGGAACGATCTGCGACTACTGGCTGCTCTTCGCGCGGCTCGCCGGAACGCGCGGCGCCGACGGAACCGTCGCGCTGCTCGTGGATCGCAACGCGCCGGGTGCGAACGTCGTCGCGATGGACGAGTCCATGGGCGTGCGCGGGACCGATCACGCGCACGTCGTCTTCGACCGCACGCCGGTTCCGGTCGCGAACCGCCTCGGCGAAGAAGGCCAAGGCTTGGAGATCGCGCTCGGCGGGTTTCTCACGCCGAGCCGCATCTCGGTCGCGATGAGCTGCGTCGGATTGGCGCGCCGCGCGCACGAGCTCGCGATCGAGTACGCGCGCCGCCGCGAGACCTTCGGCAAGCGTCTGACGCAGCGCCAGGCGATCCGTTTCATGATCGCGGAGAACGCGACCGACATCGAGGCGGCCCGGCAGCTCGTGCGCCACGCGGCGCGCGAGTGGGAGGCCGGCAACCCGCAGGCGACGGCGCTCTCGTCCATGTCGAAGCTGCAGGCCGTCGACATGCTGACGCGCGTAACCGATCGCGCGCTGCAGATCCACGGCGGGCTCGGCTTCTGGCAGCCGAACGCGATCGAGCGCGTCTATCGCGACGCCCGCGCGCAGCGGTTCGAAGAGGGGACGAACGAGATACAAAAGACCGTCATCGCGCGCGAACTGCTCGGCGTGGGGGACGGCGCGTGAGCCGGCGGTTCGACGGCAAGATCTCGCTGATCACGGGAAGCTCGCGCGGCATCGGCCGCGCGCTCGCGCTGACGCTTGCACGCGACGGCGCGTCGATCGTCGTCAACTACAACCGCAACGAAGAACTGGCCGCCGCGACCGTCGCGGAGATCGAGGCGCTGGGATCGCGCGCGCTCGCCGTCCAGGCAAACGTCGAGACCGTCGAAGACATCGACCGCCTCTTCGATCGCGTCGAAGACGAGTTCGGCCGCCTCGATCACTTCGTCTCGAACGCGGCGGCGAGCTCGTTCAAGAAGGTCGCCGATCTCAAGGCGCACAATCTCGACCGCTCCTTCGATCTCAACGTCCGCGCCTTCGTGCTCGGCGCGCAGCGCGCGGTGAAACTGATGAAGGACGGCGGACGCATCGCGGTGCTCTCGAGCTACGGCAGCATCCGCGCCTATCCGACCTACGCGAACCTCGGCTCGAACAAAGCGGCGATCGAAGCCTTCGTGCGCTACATGGCCGTCGAGTTCGCGCCGCTCGGGATCAACGTCAACGCGATCAACGGCGGACTGATCGACACTGAGTCGTGCGCGTACTTCTACGAGAACGTCAAAGGGATGGCGCCGATCGAATCGGTGCTCTCGAAGGTTCCGAAGGGGCGAATGGGCACGCCGCAAGAGGTCGCCGACGTCATCGCATTTCTGCTGGCGCCGGAGTCGGAGTACGTTACCGGTCAGACGATCTGCGTCGACGGCGGCCTGAGCGTGATCGCGCCGCCCTTCTACTCCGATACCTCGCCTCCGCTGACGTTGCCATAGCATCCCGCGTGTTCGAGCGCGCGCTCCAGGCCGGGTCGATCGGCGCGTTGCGGCTTCGCAATCGCATCGTCATGGGTTCGATGCATCTCGGAATCGAGTCCGACGCGCCCGCGCTCGCCGCATTCTACGCCGAGCGAGCGCGTGGCGGCGCGGGACTGATCGTCACCGGCGGGTCGTCGGTGAACCGTGCCGGCGCGGGCGGCAGAAACTACAGCTTCGTCAACGATCCGGAGAAGGCCGAGCCGCTGCGCGCCGCGGCCGCGGCCGTGCACGAAGCCGGCGGAGCGATCGCGCTCCAGCTCTTTCACGCGGGGCGCTACGCGCTCTTCTCCTCGTTCGAGATACAGCCGGTCGCACCGTCGGCGATTCCGTCGCGCTTCTCCCCCGATAGGCCGCACGCGCTGACCGAGGACGAGATCCTGCAGACGATCGACGACTTCGCTCGCGGCGCGCTGCGCGCGCGCGAACTCGGCTACGACGCCGTCGAGGTGATGGGCTCGGAGGGTTATCTCATCAATCAGTTTCTCTCGCCGCTGACGAACCGCCGCGACGACGATTGGGGCGGCGATCTCGAACGGCGAATGCGGTTCCCGCGCGAGGTGCTGCGCGCGATTCGATCGCGCGCGGGTGCGGATTTTCCAGTGATCTTTCGCATCTCCGGCGCCGACCTGATGGAGGGCTCGACGACGCCGCAGGAGACGCTGCGCATCGCCTCCGCGCTCGCCGGCGACGGCGTGGATGCGCTCAACGTGGGAATCGGCTGGCACGAGTCGCCGATTCCGACCGTGCAGCACCTCGTGCCCGGCGGCGTCTGGCTGCCGTACGCCGCGGCGGTGAAGGCCGCGGTCGCCGTACCGGTGATCGCGAGCAACCGCATCAACTCGCTCGCCGCGGCCGACGACGCGATCGCGGGCGGAAGCGCCGACTTCGTCTCGATGGCGCGCCCGTTTCTCGCCGACGCGCGGATCGTCGCAAAAGCGGCGACGCCGGATCTCGTGGATACGTGCATCGCGTGCAATCAGGCGTGCATCGATCGCTCGCTGCTCGACGCGCCGGTCTCGTGCATGGTCAACCCGCGTGCCGGGCGCGAGTTGGAGTTTCCGGAGACGCCGGCGGCGCAACCGCGCCGCTTCGCCGTCGTGGGCGGCGGGCCGGCCGGCATGGAGAGCGCGCGCGCGCTCGCGGCGCTCGGCCATCGCGTCGAGCTCTTCGAAGCGGAGCCGGAGTTGGGCGGACAGTTTCGTATGGCGCGGCGGATTCCGGGCAAGCGCGACTTCGACGAGACGATACGATATTTTACGAACGAACTGCGGCGGCTCGGCGTCGTCGTGCGGCTCGGCGCGCGCGTCGCGGATGCCGGGGCGCTGCGCGATTTTGACGGCATCGTGCTTGCGAGCGGCGTCGTGCCGCGTTCGGCCGCGATCGACGGCGGCGCTCTGCCGCACGTCGTTTCGTACGCCGACGTACTGCTGCGCGATGCCCCGGTCGGCGAGCGCGTCGCGATCGTCGGCGCCGGCGGCATCGGCGCCGACGTCGCGCACTTTTTGAGCTTCGGCGAAACGCCGGCGAGCGAAATCACGCGATTTCTCTACGAGCAGGGCTTGGCGGCGCCGCCCGGCGGCGCGCTGCTCGTGACGCGCCGCAGCCGCGTCGCGTTGATGCGCCGCGGCGCCGTCATCGGCCAGGGGATCGGGAAGACGACGCGCTGGGCCGTCGTGCGCGCGCTGCGTGCCGCCGGCGTCGCTATGTTGCCGAACGTCACCTACGAAGCGATCGTGCCCGGCGGCATCCGCATCCGCGACGCGAGCGGCGCGGCGCGCACGTTAGAGGCCGATACCGTCGTGATCGCGGCGGGGCAAGAGCGCAACGACGCGCTGCTCGGGCCGATTCGCGGTCTCGGGATTCCGTTTCGCGTCGTCGGCGGCGCGCGCGAGGCGCGAGAGCTCGACGCGGTGCGCGCGTTCGACGAAGGCCTCCGAGCCGCGCACGAGCTGGCTCAGACGCGCAGCAGCGCCTGAAGCTGCGAGACGTGCGACGCGAACGCGTCGCGACCGCGTTTGGTCAGGCGATAGCGCGTCAGCGGCCGCCGATTCACGAAGGTCTTCTCCTCGTCAACGTAGCCCGCTTCGAGGAGCTTCGAAAGATGCGCGCCGAGGTTGCCGTTGCTCGCATCGAGGGAGCGCGCGAGCTCCGAAAACGCAACCCAATCGAAGTTCAGCAACGCGGCGACGACGCCGAGACGAACCTTCGAGAGCAGCAGTTCGTCCACGAACGGCGCGCCTTACTCGCGAGCGAGCAGTTCGCTCGCTCCGAATCCGGCGTAGCCGGCGAGCATGCCCGCGCCCAAACTGAGGGTCAAAGTAATCTGTTTCATAGACTACTCTGTAGTACCACTCCTTGGCGGCGGCGTCAAGATTTGCTATCGTACCGAGGTTATGTACGCGATCATCGAGTCCGGCGGCAAGCAGTATAGAGTCGCCGAGGGCGACGTCATCCGCTGCGACCTGGTCGCGAGCGAGGCCGGCTCCGAGGTAACCTTCGACAAGGTCGTGCTCGCCGGCGACGGCGACGCGGTGCAGGTCGGCACCCCGACGCTCGACGGCGCGACCGTTTCGGGCACCGTGCTGCGTCAGGCGAAAGACAAAAAGATTCTCGTCTTCCGCTACAAGCCGAAGAAACGGGTGCGAAAGCTCAACGGCCACCGCCAGCCCTACGCCGAAGTCAAGATCACCAAGATCTCGCTCCCGTAGCCCAGCGCCGGAGCCCATGCTCGAAGTCACGTTCTATCGGGACGGAGAGGATCGGCTCTCCGGTCTTTTTGCGCGCGGCCACGCCGATTTCGGGGACCACGGCGAGGATATCGTCTGCGCGGCCGTCTCCGCCATCCTCCAGGCCGCCGACCTCGGGCTCAAGGAGCACGCTCGCGCCGCGCTCGAGTCGCGGAAATCGCCGGGCGAGCTCGAGTTGCGATGGGGCGCCGGCGAGCGCGATCGCGAGGGCGTGCAGGCCATCGCCGCTACCGCCGAACTAGCCGTCGAGCAGATCGCCCGCCGCTATCCGGAACACGTGCGGATAAAACGGGTAAGAGAAGCAGCGGACCGAAGGAGGGCCGACGATGTCTGAGAGTTATCGCACCGAGCAACCGTGGTCCGGTTCGACCAACGGGGGCAACGGCTATCAGGGCTACGGCGAAAAGGGCCGGACGGACGACGGCGAGAGCGGCGAGGGCGGTAAGATCCTCCTCGTCGGCGTGCTGGGCGGGCTGCTTTCGGCTGCCGGGTACATTATCTACCGGCGGCTCCCCGACGAGCAGCGCCAGCGCATCCACACGCAGGTCCGAACGCTGGTGCAGCAGCGCATTACCGAGCTGCGCCAGAACTTCAATATCTAGTCTGGGCCTTTAACCGGGACGTCCGCGGGAGGTAACGGAGGCGGCAGCGTTTCGCTGCCGGCGTCCGCCGCGCGCTCCATTTCGGCTACGAACGACTGCGACGTGTTCTGGACCTCTCGCATGAAGCGCCCGGCCTGGCGCATCAGCTTCGGGAGCCGATCCGGCCCGAAGAGCAAGAGCGCGAGGATGGAGACGACGAGCACGTCCGGCACGGAGAACATCGGTTACCGCCTCGTTTCGGGGGCCGGGAGCGACTTCCGCCGCCCCAGGAGGGCTTGCCTCCGTAGCCGTGCAAGCATCACGACCCGCCCGTGAAGATCATTTATACACGCGGCAACCGCACCGAGACGCTGGCCTCTCTGGCCACGTTGCGGAAGATCCTCAACCGGTTCGTCGCGCACCGCGTTTTCTATGAGATTTCGAGCCGCAGCGAACGCGGGCACGAATTCTTCTCCACGAAGAACGTCTTCGTCGTCGGCCTCATCGAGGTCACGAACTTCGAACACCTCAAGATCCTCTTCTTCGATGCGAACAGCGACGCGCACTCGATCGAGATTCTCAACCCGCAGACGATGCGCATCTACGACGAGATGCCCGGGCGCGGCTTCGCGGTCTCCTTCATCAGCGGCGACGCCGCCGGCGTCGAGACGCGCTGCTACATCCGCGACGAGGGTGAAGACGGCGAGGCAATCCACGAGCGGACCGCGCTCGAGAAGATCACGCTGCCGCAGCTCTTCGAATACCTCGAGGAGATCACCGCCGTCGAGCCGACGGCCAAGAACGCACAGCGCTAGCGCGTCCCTCCAGGCGCTGCGCGCGGCGCAGCGCCTTAACGCCTTCGGCTAATCGGCCGGCCCGTTTGTATGCGACGCCGAGGTTGAAGTGCGCGGTCGCGTACTCGCCGTCGCTCGCGATCGCCTCTTCGTAGCGCGCGATCGCCGCGTCCACGTCGCCCTCTTCCAGCAGCATGTTTCCGAGGTTCGTCAACGCCGGCGCGTAGCGCGCCGACGCTGCGAGAGCCGAATCGAAGTCGGCGCGCGCGGCATCCCGCAGCCCGGCGCCGACGCGGGCGACGCCGCGCTTGTTCAGAAGAAAGGCGCGCCCGGACGCGGCGAGGGCGTCGCCGTCCAGGAGGGCCGTCAGCTCGCGCTCGGCCTCCGCGAAGTCGCGGCGCTCCAGCGCTTCGAGCGCGCAAGCAAATCGAGGTTCTTCCCGAAACACGCTCCCTCCATGTTCACGATCGACCTCATCACGCTCTTCCCCGAACTCTTCGCGCCGTTCGTCGGGCTTTCGATCGTGGGACGCGCGGTCGAGGGCGGGATCGCCGACGTCCGCTATCACCACCTGCTCGACGAGCTCGCCGACGGGGAGCGCGCCGACGACGCGCCGTTCGGCGGCGGCGCGGGCATGGTGCTGCGGATCGAACCGATCGCCCGGGCACTCGATCGAATCGCCGCCGAAGGCGCTCCCGGCGAGCGGCGCGCGATCGTCGTTCCCAGCCCGAGCGGCGCGCAGTTCGGTCAGCGCGACGCGGCGCGCTGGGCGGCGCTCGACCGGCTCGTGATCGTCTGCGGCCACTATGAGGGGATAGACGACCGGCTCGGGCGGCTCTACGAGATCGAGGAGCGCTCGATCGGCGATTTCGTGCTGACCGGCGGCGAAATTCCCGCGCTTGCTTTCATGGACGCGACGATCCGGTTGCTGGCGGGAGCGCTGCGGCCGGAGTCGCTCGAGAGCGAATCGTTTGCGGCAGGGACGCTCGACTACCCGAGCTTCACGCGGCCTGCGACGTTTCGCGGCGTGGACGTGCCGCCGGTCCTTCTCTCCGGCGATCACGCCAAGATCGCGCAGTGGCGCCGGGAGGCCTCGCGGGAGCGCACCGCCGCCCGCCGCAAGGACCTCCTCGACGCCTTGCACGGCGAGGAAGCCCCGTGATAGGATACGGTGGCTCTGCCGGGCTCCTCGCCCGGCTCTTCGTTACGCGCCCTCACCCCGGCTCTTAGGATGACTGCTATGAACGTTATTGACGTGCTGGATCGCGACCAACTGAAAGACGGCGTCCCCGCGTTCCGCGCGGGAGACACCGTGAAGGTCTACTCCAAAGTGATCGAGGGCGGAAAAGAGCGCACGCAGATGTTCGAGGGCGTCGTTATCGTCCGCAAGGGCGGCGGCTCCGCGGAATCGATCACCGTTCGCCGCGTCGCGCACGGCGTCGGCGTCGAGAAGACGTTTCTGCTGCACAGCCCGCGCGTCGAACGCATCGAAGTCGGCAAGCGCGGCATCGTCTCGCGCAGCCGCCTCTACTATCTGAGCGAGAAGGTCGGCAAAGCCGCCCGAATCAAGGAAAAGAAAGCCAAAGGGACCTGATCCGCCGCTCTGACACCGCTGCAGATCGTCGGGCTCCTGTGCGTCCTAGCGGTCGCAAGACTCGCACTCTCGTTCAAACCCTCCGCGAGCGCGGCGCGCGGTTATCTCGATTCGCTGATCGTTGCGGGGCTCGTCGCCCTCTTCTTGATTACGTTCGTCATTCGCACGTTCTACATTCCATCGGTCTCGATGGTGCCGACGTTGCAAGTGCGCGACGTGCTGCTCGTGGACGAGATAGCCTATCGCCTCCATTCGCCTGCCGACGGCGACATCGCGATCTTCGCGCCTCCGATCGCATCGGGCGGGAGCGATTTCGTGAAGCGGGTGATCGGCGTCCCCGGCGATGCGATCGCGATCTCGAACGGCATCGTCTATCGCAACGGCGCCGCACTGCGCGAACCCTACGAGAACCAGCCGCCGACCTACGACTTGAAGATTCGGGCCTACGGCATCTACGTAGACGGTGCGCCGCTCGACCCGCGCGTCGCGAACGTGCCGCCGCGTTCGGCGTGGCGGGATCCCGATCGCATTCCGCCGGGCTGCTACTTCGTGCTCGGCGACAATCGCAATTACTCCGACGACTCGCACGTCTGGGGCTTCGCGAAGTCGAAGGGGTTCGTCGGCCGCGCGTTTCTGATCGTCTGGCCGTTCGACCGTCTGCGCGTCCTCTCGAAATAGCGGCGTGAGACGATGACTCCATTCGAGCTTCTCTCGATCGTCGCCGTGATCGGCGTGGCGCGCGCGATCCTCTCGTTGAAGCCGGTCGTCGCCGGCTCGTCGGGCCGCAGCACGGCGATCGCGCGCGAGTTTCTCGACCCGTTCATCATCGCGGGCATCGCCGCGTGGATCCTGATCACGTTCGTCGCGCGCACCTACTACATTCCGTCGGGCTCGATGCTCCAGACGCTGCAGATTCACGACGTCCTGCTCGTCGACAAGTTCGAGTACCGCTTCCACGCGCCCAACGAGGGCGATATCGTCGTCTTCCCGCCGCCGGTTCCGACACCCGACGACTTCATCAAACGCGTGATCGGCCGCCCGGGCGATACGCTGCGCGTCGCGGGCGGCACCGTCTACATCAACGGCAACCCGCTCAAGGAGCCGTACGTCGCCGAGAAGCCGGCGTACAACCTCGAGGTCCGCAACTACGGGGTCTACGTCAGCTACGGCGCCGGCTGGCAGCGACTCGATCCCGCCGAGGCGAACGTCCCGCCGGCGTCGCAGTGGATGGCGCCGAATCGAATCCCGCCGCACTGCTACCTCATGTTCGGGGATAACCGCAACGACTCGGAGGACTCGCATATCTGGGGATTCGCGCAGGATTCGGGGCGTTTTGCGACCGGTCCGCGCCGCGGTTCGGCCGCGGGCTTCACCGGACGGGCCTTCCTGATCTTCTGGCCGCCCTCGCAAGCCAAGATTCTCTAGACCCGCGGGCGAAGATACTGGCCCGTGGTCCGCTTCTTGCGATGGCGTTCGGTAGCGAACCTGGGCTTGCAGCTCGCGCTGCTCGCGGCGCTGATCGCGGCCTTCTTCGTCCGCCTGCCGCAGGTCGCCGGCCTCTCGATGGAGCCGTATATACGCTCCGGCGAGTACGTTCTCATCAACACCTTCGCCTATCGCTTCGGCTCTCCGCACCGCGGCGAGATCGTCGCGTTTCGTCATGAGGAAGACGCGCGCGCCGTCTTCATCAAGCGCGTGATCGGACTCCCCGGCGACCGCATTCGCATCGACCGCGGGCAGGTCTACCTCAACGGAAACAAGCTCGACGAGCCCTACGTGCAGCGCGCCGACAGCCGCAGTTTCGGCGAGATCGTCGTCCCGCCGTCGTCGGTCTACGTTCTCGGCGACAATCGCGCCGAGAGCGAGGACTCGCGCTCGTTCGGCCCCGTCGGAGACGACCGGCTGATCGGGCGCGCCGTCGCCGGTCTCTGGCCGCCCCGAATGCTCGGCGGATTGTGACGTCGCTCTAGCGCATCTTGGGAATCTGGAGAGTTAGTTGGAGCGGCAGGTTGCGTGGTACCCCGGGCACATGGCGAAAGCGACGCGGCGCATTCGCGAGTATCTGCGTTCGATCGACGTCGTCGTCGAGGTCGTCGACGCGCGCGTCCCGAGCAGCGGCCGCAATCCGTTGCTCGACGAGCTGGCGGGCAAGCGGACGCGCGTCATCGTGCTCGACCGGGAGGACCTCGCCGACCCGGCGACGACCAAACGCTGGCTCGCGCGCCTCTCGAAAGGGAACGCGACGGCGATCGCGGTCGACGGACGCGCGCCGCGCAGCGTCGCACGCATCGCCGCCGCGATGAAGAACCCCGCGCGCGCGATGATCGTCGGGATCCCCAACTCCGGCAAGTCGACGATCGTCAACGCGCTGCTGCGGCGCGCGTCGGCGAAGACCGAGAACCGTGCCGGCGTCACCCGCTCGCTGCAATGGTTCCGCCTCGCCCCCGGCATCGAACTGATGGACACGCCGGGCGTGCTTCCGCCGAAGCTGGCGAGTGCCGCCGCCCAGTGGAAGCTCGCGATCTGCGGCGCGGTGCCGCGCGACCACTACGATCCGCACGAGGTTGCCGGGGAGTTCCATCGCTGGCTGGTCGAGCGCAAGCCGCGCACGCGCGTTCCGGATCTGCAGAGCTTCGCGCAACGCGGCGGCTTCATGCGCCGCGGCGGCGAGATCGACTATCACAACGCGGCGCAATCCTATATCCGCGCGTTCAACGACGGCGCCTTCGGGCGCATCTCGCTGGAGGACCCCGATGACGCCGAAGCAGCGTAAGACGAAGAACGCCTACGAGCGCGAGCGGCGGCGCCTGCACCGGCTGCACCGCTTCGAAGAGGCGGCTCGCGCGCGCGGCTTCACGTTCGTCGGCGGCATCGATGAGGTGGGGCGCGGCCCGCTCGCGGGGCCGGTCGTTGCGGCCTGCGTCGTCGCGTCGGAACCCCTCTTCATCCGCGGCCTCAACGATTCAAAGCTCGTGCGCCCCGATCTGCGCGTCGAGCTCGCCGAGACGATCAAACTGCGCGCGATCGCGTGGGCGGTCGGCAGCGCGAGCGTCGCCGAGATCGATCGCCTCAATATCTACTGGGCGAGCGTCCTCGCGATGGAGCGCGCGATCGCGTCGCTTCCGTCGGCGCCCGAGTATCTCATCACCGACGCGGTTCGCATCCGCTCGTTCGCGGGGCCGCAGGAACCGCTGATCAAAGGCGACGCCCGCTGCGCGGTCGTCGCCGCCGCCTCGATCGTCGCGAAGGTCCATCGCGACGCGCTGATGATCGAGCTCGACAAGGAAGACTCCCGTTACGGTTACGCGCTGCACAAGGGCTATTCGACGCCGTATCACTTAGAGGCGCTGCGCCTGCACGGCCCGAGCGTCCATCATCGCGCGAACTGGGCGCGCGTTCGCGACGCGCAACTCGAACTTGGCCTCGACTCGATCGAGGCCTTCGAAGCCGTTGCAGAGTAACGCCGCGAAGGGGCGCTTTGGGGAGGACCGCGCGAGCGCGTTCCTGACCTCGCACGGCTATCGCGTGATCGCTCGCAACGTCCGCCTTCCCGGCGGCGAGATCGACGCCGTCTGCCTAGACGGGCCGACGCTCGTCATCGTCGAAGTCAAACGTCGTGACTCGGCAACGTTCGGCTCGGCGATCCGCGCCGTGGATGCGCGCAAACGCACCACGCTGCGGCGCATCGCAGCCGATTACGCGCAGATCGTCGCGCCCGACGCGAGGCTTCGATTCGACGTCGTCACGCTGGACGGAGCGCGCTTGACGCTGCACCGAAACGCGTTTTAGTGGCCTCGAAATCCTCGACGGCGAAGCCGGAGCTGCGCCGCAGCGTCACGCCCTGGGGCTCGTTCTCGTGGGGCTACTCCGACGTCGGCGCCGATATCTTCGTCGGCCTCGGCCTCGTGCTCGCCTGCGCGGCCGGTGCGACGAACGTCGCTTTCCTCTTCGCGGGCGTCGTCTACGTCTGCATCGGCCTCGCCTATACCGAGCTGGCGGCGACGTATCCGGTCGCCGGCGGCGGACAGTATTTCGTCATGCGGGGGCTCGGCGATTTCTTCGGTTTCATCGCCGGCTGGGCGGTGCTGCTCGACTTCACGATCGACGTAACCCTGTTCGCGTGGAGCTCCGTCGACTACACGAGCCAGCTGCTTCCCGCGCTCGTCAACTCGATCCATCCGTGGATCCACTTCATCGTCGTGCTCGGGCTCGTCGTCGGGCTGGCGCTGCTCAACGTGATCGGCGTGCGCGAATCGACGGCGTTCAACGGCGTCGTCTCGGCGCTCGACGTGATCAGCGAGACGCTGATCCTCTGCTTCGGCTTCCTCTTTGCGTTCGCGCCGCACTTGCTGCTCCACGCGATGCACTTCAACTGGCCGACGCCGTATCAACTGATGCTGGGAACGTCGCTCGCGATCGTCTCGTTCGTCGGCCTCGAATCCATCTCGCAGGCCGCACAAGAGACGCAGCGCCCGGCTTCGATCATCCCGCGCACCTCGGTCGCACTGATCCTGACGATCTTGATCTTCGCGCTCGCGTATTCGAATCTCGCGCTCGGCCTGCAGCCCTGGCACCCGATCGTCGATGCCGCGGGCCATCACCTCCAGTTCTGGCAGATCTTCCCGCACAACGCCGACAATCAGGGCAAGGCCGTCGCGCTGCTCGCCGCCCAGATTCCCTATTACGGCGTTTTCGCCGCACTCTACGTTCCGGTTCTCGGCGCGGTGCTGCTGCTGATCTCGTCGAACTCGGGCGTCTTCGGCAGTTCTCGCATCGCCTACGCGATGAGCACGAGCAACCTGCTGCCGTCGATCTTCCAGCGGGTCCACGCGACGTTCCGCACGCCCGCGATCTCGATCGTCTTCTTCGCCGCGATCGCCGTCGTCGAGCTGGTCTTCTCGGCGGCTCCCGCGCTCTATCCGCACGCCGCCGCCATCTACGCGCGCTTCTTCCACAACGAGAACGGGCTCGAGTTTCTCGCCGATCTCTACGCGTTCGGTGCGGCGACGAGCTACTCGTTCGTCTTTCTCGGCTTGATCGCGCTGCGGATGACCGATCCGCTGAGCCCGCGCAAGTTCAAGATCCCGTTCAACGTGCCGATGACCTTCCGTGGAGAGCGCGTGGACTTTCCGATCGTCGCGGTGATCGGCTTCATCGGCATCTTCTCGATCCTCATCTTCACGCTGCGCACCCACCCGCTCGGCCGAATCTTCGGCCCGACGTGGCTCCTGCTCGGCATCGTTCTCTATCTCGTGTATCGCCGGTACCGTCGTCTGCCGCTGCTGCGCTCGCAACCGCGCGACTGGCGCGCGACGCAAGTGGACATCCTGCGGCGTTCCGGCGAGCTCGAGTTGATGGACGAATACGTCGCGAGCGTCAAGGCGAGCGATGCGCGGCGCGCGGCGCGAGGAACGTAGGCCGTGCTCGTCGTCCGCGGGGTCATCGCCGCCGGAACGATCGTCAGCGGTGCGATCGTTCTCGTCGAGATGCTGCTGCGGGTCTACGCCGGCTGGGCGATTCTGCCCGGCGCCGTCTTAGGCGTCGCGATGATCGCGCTCGGCATCTATCGCCTCAGACAGATCGCGGCCGTCTTCCACGCGAGAAAGACGACGTGACGCCCTCCGGCGAGATTCACGTATCCGTTGCGGGCGCGATCGCGGCGCTGCTCATCGCCGGCCTGATCGGCGCGACGCTGTGGTGGATGCTCCACCCCCCGGTCTCGTACGTTCAGCGGATCGCCGCGCAGGCCGAGAGCGAGCTGGAGCGCATGGTCGGCAGCCTCATCGTCGTCTTCTCTCCCGAAATCGATTCGTCGCACATGATGGCGCTCGCGGTAAAACTCGCGCGCGGCGAACGTTCCGAGCTACTGGCGCTCTACATCATCGAGGTGCCGTACACGCTACCGCCCGACGCGGAGATGGCGATCGAGGAGCGCTCCGCGCTCGACGCTCTCGGCGCGGCCGAGACGATCGCGGGAAAGAGCAACGTCACGATCCATACCGAGACGATCAAGACGCGCTCCACCAAACAGGCCGTTCTCGACGCCGCGAAGCGCGAGAAAGCGAACCTGATAATTCTCGGCTCCTTTCGCGAAGGCAAGTACAGCGGCGCACCGCTCGGCCGCACGATCGAAGAGATCGCCGCCGAAGCAAAATGCGATGTGCTCATCGGCGTCGAAGGCAAGCACGGCACGCTGTTGGTAGACGAGAGCGCGCAAACCGGTCCGCAACAAGAGTAACCCGAGGAGGAACCTGGTGAAATTCAACCGAGCGTTATCGCTCTCGTGGGCGCTTGCCGCGCTTTTTGCGGCGGCGTTCGTGCCCGGCGCGGGAGCGCGCGGCGCGAACACCGCTGCGGCCATCACGGCGTTCGACGCGGTCTTCGCGCAGACGAACGATTACACGGCCGTGCTGCGCGTGCACGAGGCGAAAGGAACTGCGACGCAGGATCGCGTCTATCAATATGAGTTCATGAAGCCGCACTTCGCGAAGACGCTCATTCTCGACGGCGACGGTAAGGGCTCGGGCGCCGTCTGGGCCGGCGGCGACACGGTCAGCGGACACCAGGGCGGCATCTTCTCCGGCATTCACCGTAAGATCAGCGTCACCGATCCGCGCGCCGTCTCGCTGCGCGGCGTGACGATTCCGCAGGGCTTGCTCCAGCGCATCGTCAGCGACTACGCGACGATTCCCGGCAAACTCACGCAGACCGACGGCGGGAAACTCGGCGGCGTCGAGACCGATCGTCTCGAACTGAAGCCCAGCGATCCGCCGTCGAACGGCGACGTCACCGATCAGATCCTCTACCTATCGAAAGAGACGCACTGGCCGATCCGTCAGATCATGTACGCCGGCTCGCAAGTCGTCCTCGACGAGAGCGTCACCGACCTCAAAACGAACGTCGGCCTCACCCAATCCGACTTCCCGTTCTAGTCTCCCACGCGCGTCATCCTGACGCATGAGAGGGCTATTTCGCTAAGTAGCGCTTGCGCAGCTCGTCGAGGACGACGGCGAGCAGGATCACCGCGCCGAGCAGCACCTTCTGCAGATACGAGTCGACGTTGAGCAGGTTCATCGCGTTATAGAGCACCCCGATCAGCAGCGCGCCGAAGAAGGTGCCGATCACGCTGCCGCGGCCGCCCATGAGGCTCGTGCCGCCGACGACGACGGCCGCGATGGATTCCAAAAGCTCGTCGCCGGTTCCGGTCTGCGGCGAACCGGACGAGAAGAGCGCCATGTAGAGGAAGCCGACGATCGCGGCACAGGCGCCGCTGATCACGTAGACGGCCGTCTTGACGCGCACGACGTTGATGCCGGCGAGGCGCGCGGCCTCTTCGTTTCCGCCGATCGCGAAGACGTAGCGTCCGAAACGCGTGCGCGTCAGGACGATCGACGCGACCGCGATGACGACGAGCATCCAGACGACCGGAATCGGAATGCTCGGAAGATGGAGCGCGTTCGTGACGCCGCCGAGGAACGAGCCGATGCCCGTGTTTTGGAAGTCGCCGCTCTGGAGCGCGACCGGGCGTCCGTGCGAGAGAATGAAGGCCGCGCCGAGCGCCATCTCGAGCATGGCGAGCGTCGTGATAAACGGCGGCAGGTTGAGGCGCACGACCGGCAGCGCGTTGACCCACCCGGCGGCTGCGCCGACGGCGAGCGCGACGAGCAGCGTCGCGGCGATGAGCGGGAAGCCGCTCAGGTGCATCGAGTTCGCGAAGAGGGCGGCGACGACGCCGGTCAGCGCGACGAGCGAACCGACGGAGAGGTCGATGCCGCCCGTGATGATGACGAACGTCTGCCCGACCCCGAGAATGCAGTTATACGTGATCTGCCGGAGCACGCGGACGATATTGCTCGGCTCGAGGAACGATCCGCGCGACGCGACGTCGACGACGACGACGAGCCCGATCAGAAATGCCGCCGCCCCGCCGATGCGGATCCAATAGTCAATGCGTTCGCGCCGGCTCACGCGGCGGCTCCCGTCGCGGCGGCGATCACGCGATCGGGCGTCGCGTCGGCGCGTGGAAATTCGGCGACGATCCGGCCGCCGCGCACGACGAGGACGCGGTGGGACATGCCGAGCACCTCGGGCAGATCGCTCGAGACCATGACGATCGCCGCGCCGCGCGCGGCCAGTTCGAGCATCAGCCGGTAAATCTCGGCCTTCGCGCCGACGTCGACGCCTCGCGTCGGCTCGTCGAAGAGAAAGACGCGCGCCGTGCCGAGCAGCCACTTCGCGAGAACGACCTTCTGCTGCGTTCCGCCCGAGAGGTTGCGGACGATCTGCTCGGTTCCCGGCGTGCGAATTTGGAGTTCCTCGATCATCTTCGCCGTCGCGTCACGCTCGCGACCGAAATCGATGAGCAGGTCGCGAGCAACGAACTCGCCGAGGTGGGCGAGCGTGACGTTCTCGCGAACGGTCATGCCGAGAACGAGGCCCTGCGCCTTGCGGTCTTCCGTGATGAACGCGATTCCGGCGGCGATCGACGCGCCGATCCGCCCGGCGGGAATCGTCTCGCCGTCTATACGCACTTCGCCGCGGTCGAACGCGTCCGCGCCGGCGATCGCGCGGACGATCTCGGTGCGGCCGGCGCCGACGAGACCCGCGAGGCCGACGATCTCGCCCGCGCGGACGTCGAAGGTCACGCCGGCGATGACGTTCCCTCGCTGCAGGCCCCGCACGTCGAGGCGAACCTCGGCGCCCGAGGGGGGCGCGGGAAGCTCGGGATAGTGCGCCTCGAGCCTGCGGCCGACCATCGCTTCGACGATCTCCCCGATCGAGAAGCCCGCAGCGTCGCGGGTCGCGACGACGCGCCCGTCGCGCAAGACGACGACGCGATCGGCGACGCGCGCAAGCTCCTCCATGCGATGCGAGATGTAGACGATGCCGGCGCCCGCGGCGCGCAGCCGAGCGACGATCTGAAAGAGCCGCTCGATCTCGTTCTCGGAGAGCGCAGCCGTCGGCTCGTCCATCACGATGATGCGCGCCTGCGTCGCGAGCGCCTTCGCGATCTCGACGGCCTGCTGCTGTCCGACGGAGAGATCCGAGACCGCGACGTCCGACGGTATCTCCAATCCCAACTCGCCCAAGACGCGATCCGCTGTGGCCCGAACGGCGGCGGAGTCGATGAGGCCGCCGCGCGTGGGTTCGGCGCCGAGGCTAATGTTCGCCGGCGCCGTTAGCTGCGGCACGAGCGTGAACTCTTGATAGATCATGCCGATGCCGAGGCGCCTCGCCTCTTGCGGCGTCGCGATCTTCGCCGGGGCGCCGTCGATGAGGATCTCTCCCGAGTCCGCCTGTTCGGCGCCGGCCAGGATCTTCATCAGCGTCGACTTGCCCGCGCCGTTCTCACCGACGAGCACGAGCACTTCGCCCGCGCAGAGCGTCAGCGAGACGTCGGAGAGCGCGCGAACGCCGGGAAAGCTCTTCCCGATGCCGCGCATCTCAAGGAGCGCGGGCACTACGGCGAAGGCGAAGCGTCGGCGCGGGTGTACGTGCCGACCGCGATCTTCACGACGGCCGGCGGCTTCTTCCCGCCGAAGTAATCGTGGATCACGTCTACGGTAGTCGCCCCGATCTTCGCCGGATATTGAATCGCATCGCCGTACATCTCGCCGGCGGCGATAGCTTTTCTTGCCTCGGGCGTTGCATCGTAGCCAACGATCGCGACCTTGCCCGTGAGGCCGGCGGCCTTCACCGCGGCCAGCGCGCCGAGCGCGGAGTCGTCGTTGATCCCGAAGATGCCCTTGAGGTCGCGGTGCGCCTGCAGAATGTCGCCGGTGTCGCTGTTCGCTTTGTCGCGCGTTCCGCCGGAGTCGACGTCTGCGACGATCGTCACCGACGGACAGAGCGCGGCGATCGCCGATTTGAATCCCTTGACGCGATCCTGCACGCTCGTCACCTCCGGCTCGTCGACGATCGCGATCGCGCCGCTCTTGCCGACGGCGGCGCAGATCAGCTTACCCGCCTGATAGCCGCCTTGGACGTTATCGCTCGCGACGTGCGCGACGACGTTGCCGGTCTTGCTCGTGCTCGCGATGTCGGCGGTGAAGACGGGAATGTTCGCGGAGTTCGCCTCGGCGATCGCGCTGCCGATCGCTTGCGAGTCGTACGGCGTGAGCACGATCGCGTCGACGCGTTTCGATATAAAATCTTCCACCTGGCTCTGCTGCTTTGCGTTGTCGCGGCTCGCATCCACGACGACGAGCGCGTAGCCGTATTTTCCGGCCTCGGCGCGCATGCCCGATTCCATGTCTTGGTAGAACTGCGCTTCCCGGTTCTGTATCGAAACGCCGATCGTCTTGCCCGCCGCAGCCGAAGACGGCGACGCATTCGATTGCGCCGTTCCATGCGAACACGCGGCGAGTGCGGCACAGGCGACGAGCGCCGGAGCAACGCCGGCAAGCGCTCTTTTCAAATCGTTCTCCTTCCGTTGCCTGCTCTCCACAGGCTGTGACATTCTCTTGTGCAATCTGTGGAAAACTACCCTTGCGACGCTGGTTTTCGATCGGTTTCGAGCCACGGATCGGGCAGCGCCTCGCGGGCGAGGCCGTGCGGGAAGATGCCCTGCGGGTTCGTCTTCAGCCAGGCCGCCGCGCGCAGCGCGAGATACTCGAAGTCGTGATACTGCGCCGGACCGCGCTTGCGCCGCATAACCGCGACGGCCGGCGCGACTTGCTTCCAGCAGTGCACGATCAAGCGGGCGAAGAGATCCATGAACGTGTCTTCCGAGACGAGCTGCCGCTTCACGAGCGTGCCCATCTCGTTGAGCCAGTTGCACGCGATCATCTCGGGATGGACCGCCGGATCGATGAACCCAAGGGACTCGAGCTCCCGCCGGTACGCGGGATCCTCCATGCGCTGCGGCAGCTGCTCTTGAACGTATGTCAGCGACTGCTGCAGGTCGGGCCTGCGAAAATCGCGCTCGAGCGAGAGCAGCGCTTGCAGCTGATTTCCCGCGCGAATGTGGCGCAACTGGACGAGCGCGGCCAAAACGCTCAAGAGAATGACGATGAGCGTTCCGGACTCGGCCAGCGCGCTCACCATTTCGGGCTTCATTGGCCGCGTGATTCTTGGCGAGGGCGCGGGAGCCTGTACCCCCTAGGCGACGCGCCGCCGCCGAGCAGAGGAGCGCAATATGCTCTCCCTCTCCTTCTCGGCCGCGATGCTCGGCATCGAAGGCTACGTCGTGCGCGTCGAAGCCGACAGCGCCCCGGGGACGCCGGCCTTCACGATCATCGGTCTTCCGGACCGCGCGCTCGGCGAGGCGCGCGAGCGCGTGCGGGCGGCGATCCTCAACTCGGGATTCGCCTATCCCGCAGGGCGGTTGCTCGTCAATCTCTCGCCCGCCGACGTACGTAAAGCGGGGCCCGCGTTCGATCTCGCGATCGCGCTCGCGCTGCTCGGCATGGACGAACAGATCGAACGCTCCGCGCTGCGCGAATTCATCGCGCTCGGCGAGTTGGCGCTCGACGGCAAGCTGCAGCCGGTCGGCGGCATTCTGCCGATGGTGCTCGGAGCGCGCAACGCGGGGTTTACGAGGCTCATCGTGCCCGCGCGCAACGCCGACGAAGCCGCGCTCGTCGGCGGGATCGAGCTCTACGCCGTCGACTCGCTGCAATCGGCCGTTGCGGTGCTCGCGGGGCACGGCGCGAAGTGGCGGCGCCGCACGTTCGAGCCGACGCTCGCGCCCTCCGACGAGATCGTGCACGGCGACCTCGCCGACGTTCGCGGCCAGCTTGCTGCAAAGCGCGCGCTCGAGATCGCGGCGGCGGGCGGTCACAACCTGTTGCTCGTCGGGCCGCCGGGGTGCGGCAAGACGATGCTGGCCAGACGGCTTCCATCCATTCTTCCGGCGATGTCGGTGCACGAGGCGCTCGAAGTGACGAAGATCTACAGCGTCGCCGGCCTCCTCGTCGGACGCGCGGGCATCGTGCGGGCGCGTCCGTTTCGATTTCCGCATCACACGATCAGCCAAACCGCGCTCGTCGGCGGCGGCGCGCTCGCCAAGCCCGGCGAGATCTCGCTCGCCCACCACGGCGTGCTCTTCCTCGACGAGCTTCCCGAGTTCTCACGCAGCGCGATCGAAGTGATGCGCCAGCCGCTCGAAGAAGGAACGGTAACGATCGCGCGCGCCGCCGGAACGTTTACGTATCCGGCGCGCTTTCAACTCGTCGCCTCGCTGAACCCGTGCCCGTGCGGGTATCGCGGCGCGCGCGGCGCGGAGTGCCGCTGCGATGAAGCGATGGTCGCGAAGTACGTCAGCAAGCTTTCGGGCCCGCTCCTGGACCGGATCGACCTGCAGATCGAGATCGCGCGCGTGCCCTTCGACGATATGGTGCGCTACGAGGGCGCGGAGCCGTCGAAGCGGATTCGGGAGCGCGTCGTCGCGGCGCGCGAGCGCCAGCGCGAACGCTTCGCCGGCACGACGCTCGGCTGCAACGCGGAGATTCCACCGAACGCGATGCGCCGCTTCTGCGCCCTCGACGATGCGGCGATGCGGCTGCTCGCGCTGGCAAGCGCGAAGCGGCAGTTCTCGGCCCGCGCGCTCGACCGCATCGCGCGCGTCGCCCGCACGATCGCCGACCTCGCGGCGCAGCCGTCCATCGTAGCGGAGCACGTGGCCGAGGCGATCCAATACCGCAGCCTCGAACGTCTCGGCGCCGCCGCCTAGGCGAGCTCGGGTCCTCGGCGGCTGCAGTAGGATGCAACGCCGAGCGCGGCAAGAAGCGCGATCCACGTTGGAATCTTAACGTAGAGCCAGGACAGATTGACGCCGTTCAGCGAGTTGATATAGCCGACCCATGAATCCTGCGCCAGTTCGTTCGCGGCGTAGACGGGCTGCTCCGATCCTGGCGGCGGCGGCCAGAGCATCGGCGGCTGACTTTGGAGTGCGAAGATCGCAGCCGCAACGACCGCGAGGATTGGTACGGCGATTCGAAGGTCGATGCGCAGGCGGATGAGTATGACGGCGCAGACGAAGATGCTCGCGAGAAAGAGCCCTTTCGTTGGCCAGACCAGCAACCATGGGAGCGCCACGATGCAGAGCGCCGCGGCCGCGACGACGCGAGACCTCCCGCGTGCGGCGATCGAAAAAATCGCAAGCGCAGGAATCGCGAAACACAGCTCCTCTTGGTGAAGAAAACGCCCACCCACGAGTGACGAAAGGGCGGGAACGAAAACGAGCAACTCGCGCCTCCGCAGGGCCACGCTCGTGGTTTTTGCGAGCATCAGTCCCACCGCCGAGAAGGCGATGTACGACGCCGTGCCCGCGAGTTTAGCGGCGCCCGCAGCGACGCCTAGCGAGCCGAGCAACCAGCTCAAGCTGTACTGAAACGGAAAGTACAACTCCGCATCGGCATGCGCGGGCAGCACTGCGGTGAAGTACTCGATAAGACCGCCGGGCCCAACGAGGACGGCGGACGCGACCGCAAGAGCGAGCGCGCTCGCGGCGACGGCCGCTCGCGCGCGCG
>DATKMJ010000035.1 GCA_035541935.1 Candidatus Binatia bacterium
AATAATGCGGGTGTAATCCAAAGTCCCGATGCGATATCGTTCGCGCGGGGCTTTTTCTTTTGCCCGAGGTGACGTCATGATCTCCAAGTCGGTGCCGGCGCGCTCTCGTACCCGCAGCTTCGCCACCGGCATTGACTACATCACCGAGCATGCCCACGAGCGCGCTTGTGTACAGGCTAGGCATTCTTTCGGAGACGGCATCGGATACGCGAGCGCACCGAAAAAGGCTGCCTGGGTGCAGCTGCGCGGCGTAGCATCGGTCGAGACGGCCGCCATCGAAATGGAAGCCGTCGCGGTACTCTCACGACGCTGCAAGGATCCCGTCTATCACCTGATCGTCGCCTACGCCAAGGGTGAGCATCCGACGCGCGAGCAAGTCATCAGCGACGCGGAACGGTTGCTCAAAGCGATCGGCATGGAGCGCAACCAGTACGTGCTGGCGGCACATCAGGATACCGATAACTACCACGCCCACGTCATCGCCAATCGCATCGGTCCGAATGGCAAGGCGAACGACCTGTGGCAGGAGCGGATCAAACGCGAGCGGGTCTGCGCCGAGATCGCGGCAGAGCGCGGGTGGGAAATCGTCGTCGGCCGGCATAACCGCGACATCGTGCAGCGCGTGCGCCACCTGTATGCGCCGCCGCCGGACCCGGAGCGGCGTCTGAGCGATGGTACGTATCGGCGGCTGCGCGAGCGCGGCGAACTGCCGTGGCAGGACAGCGCGCGGCCCTACGTGCTCGATGCCGTCGATCGCGCGAAGAGCTGGAGCGAGCTGCATGAGCGGCTGGCGGCTCATGGAGTCGTCGCGAAGCTCGTTCGGCGCAGCGATCGGATCCGCGGTCTGGCATTCGCCGAGGGGTTCGAGCGCGGCGCGCCGGGTTGTGCGGCATCGCGCGTCGATGCGCTCTGCGCACTGCCGGCGCTTAAGCGGCGCTTTGGGTCGTTCACGCCGTCGCACGAAGTGGCGAGGGAAATGATCGATGCAACGCAATGGGTGCAAAGCGCGCGCGCAACGATCCTCGCGGCGGTCGACGGCGCGCGCTCGTGGGACGAACTCACGCAGCGACTCGATCGCGACGGCATCGTCGTCAAGCTGATCGCGCGGGGCACGCGCGTGCAAGGACTCGCCTTCGCACAGGGACGCGATCCGGGCGCACCGGGCTGCGGCGCGTCGCGTATTCATCCGTGCTGCAAGAAAGCCGCACTCGAGCAACGCTTCGGACCATGCCCGTTTACGCCGGAGCAAGCGCCAAAGCGCAGCCGCAGCAGCCCTCGAGATCGGGCCGAGCGCGAGGCAAACACCGACCCGCGTCGGGCGCTGCGCGACGCGCAAGGCATCGTCGGCCACGCCCGGATGCGAACAGAGTACACTCAGTATCGTGACCGGTTCTTCGGCGACCGCCATCGAGCGACGGCGGAGCGCAGGGAGGCAGCGTGGCAGCGCGAGCGTGTGCAGCGCCAGTGCGAGGCCAAGCGGCGACACGAAGCGCGCCTGCTCTTGCGCGCAGTGGCGCGGCTGGCCGCGCGCGGCGCGATCGCCCGGCAACTCGCGTACTGGTCGATCGATGCGATTATGAACCGCCGGCGCACGCGCGAGTATGACGCCGGCCGGGTGCGCTGGGACGCAACGAAGACCGTGCTGGCGTCAGAGCGCAAGCTGATGCGCGAGGAGAAGCCGATGGACTATCGCTCGTTCGTGACGCAGCGAGCTCGCGCCGGTGATCTTGGAGCGCAGCGAGCGTTGGACGCACTCAAGGCTCCAGCGCGTACTACGCAAGAGCGGGCCACGGAAGCACGATGGCAGCCCGTAACCGTCGACGAAGTCCGTAAGCGTTTACAGGCCATTCGCGCAGAAGAAGAGGCTCGCTACGAGCACGCTCGCATCGAGCGGCAGGGCTTGACCCGCATCGACGGTCCGCCCACGATCGAGCAGGCGGTTGCGTCGGCGCGAAACGACATCCAGGCCCGCGTCAGCGAGGCGATGCAGTTCACGCCGGCCGAACGCGCAGACCTCGCGCGGCTAACGAAAGAGCAGCAATCCTGGAATCCGTTCGTGCGCGGCGCGGCCAAGAAGGAAGCTGGGGCGCTGCATGCCGGGCAGCACGCCCGTTATAAAGCGGAGCTCGCTAGATCGATACACGAGTTTGAAAGCGGCGACGCCCAGCGACTTCAAGAACGCATTCGAAGCGACGAACGCAGCTACCGCGAGTACGTCAGCGCGTCGCTCGGTCTCGAAGCCGAGATGCGCACTGCGCGAGCTGTGCTGCGTGAAGACGTACCGAAGATCGAAAAACAGCTGACGGTATTGGAACGCACTGGCGTTGCGCAGCTCGAATGCGAGGGTGCGGTGTGGGGCGCAGGCCTCGACAAGCTGGCGACCGCAGTTGAGCGCAGCTACCGAGAAGTGCCGGAAGCGGTACGCCGCGACGTCGAGTTCGGGATACGGCGAGAACAGCAAGCGCTCGCGCGCGTGCGGAGTGCCATTTCGATGGATCGGTAGCCCGCTCGTACCGGAGCTCGATTGCACGGCACAGACGCCTGCTTGCTTGTCGCTGAGCGATCTTATGATACCATGGCATCACGATGCCACGAGTAAAAACTCTTCCGGTCCGGCTAGATCCGGCGACCTATCTTCGGCTGCGTCGTCAGGCGCAGTCCGAAGGCCGTTCGATGAATGAGCTCATGGTTGCGGCGCTTCGCGAGCACTTGGAAGCGCACCCGATTCCGCGTGAACGCTTGCGGGAACTCGCGCGTGAAATCGTTGCTGAAGATAAGGAACTTCTCGAAGCGTTAGCGCGCGTATAAGTGTTCTTCCTCGACGTCGACGACGTGCTTGAGCTTTATGCCGAGCACGTCGGGCCACGCCGGCGCTTAGTCCGGCACGAGCTCCTTGAGTCGGCCGTTGCATTGCCGCAGGCCACGATGTTCGGCACCGAACTCTACCCGCATCTCTTTCAGAAGGCGGCGGCGCTCCTCCGCTCGATCGCGCAGAACCAGCCATTTCTCGATGGCAACAAGCGAATCGCCTGGATCGCGGCGCGTACGTTCCTCGCAGCCAACGGTTTCGACGTCCGTGCCGACGCCGACGAGGGTTTGACGTTGATGATCGATCTGGCGGCGCGCAAGCTGGACGTCGACGACGTTGCCGAATTCCTCGCCGCGCACGCGGCACCGCGCGGTAATTCCGGCTAAGTTCCTCGGGAAGCACGAAACGTAAGCTCCTTGACATGAATCTTGTAGTGAGCGACAATTATTCGTAAGTAGTACGGGAGACTTTTCACCCGCATAATAATGCGGGTGAAATCAAAGGGGCGGTCGCGTGTCAGCACAGTCAGCGGAGTCTGGAGGGCCTAGCACACTGAGGGGCCGCTTTGCGGAGCTTCCGGACGTCCTTACGCCGCGTGACCTTATCGCCTTCCTACCGATTGGCCGAAACTCGGTCTATGAAGCACTACGGACCCAAGCCATAAAGAGCACTAGGATCGGGCAAAGATTGTTAATCACGAAGGCGGCGCTACGAGAGTTCCTCGGAGATACCGTAGAATAGCATGGCCTTGCGACAATGCGGTTTTCAGCGCGATAGGAGACTGGACAGCTGAGCGTCTACAGGCGTAAGTCGGGTCGCTGGGGCGTTCTCATCGATATCGAACGCGGGGACGACGGCAAGCGTGCGCGTCGCGCGATAGGTACGTTTGCAACGCGCAAGGAGGCTGAGCGCGCCGAACGCCAGGCGCTCGAAGCGCGCGAGCGCGGTATACATATTGCACCGCAATCGCTGACCGTCGGCGAACTCATGTCGCGATTTATCGAACATTGCCGGGCGAACGATCGAGCGTCGGCGACGCTCGAAACTTACGAGGAAAAATCGAAGCACTACATCGTACCGAAGTTAGGAACCGTCTTGCTTTCGAAATTGAGACCAACTCATATTTTGGAGTTGGTCACGGAGCTGCGCACCGGCGGCGGTCAGAACGGAAAGCCGCTCTCGCCGAAGACCGTTCGAAACGTTTTTGGACTCCTGCATGGCGCCCTAGAATGGGCCCTAGGGCTTGAGCTCGTTGCTCGTAACGTCTGCCATACGTCCGCCGCAAAACCGCCTCGTCTCTCCCCTTCGCCGGCAAAAGCGCTCGCCGACGATGAAGTCGCGAAGCTGCTAACCGTAGCGAATGCCACGCGCTGGGGACCGTTCGTGACGCTCGCGCTGGCAACGGGCGCGCGAAGAGGCGAACTCTGCGCATTATCATGGAGCGATGTAGATTTCGAGAACAAAACGGTAACGATAGCAAAGAGCCTATCGCAAACCAAGGATCGCCTCGAGCTAAAAGGTACGAAAACCGGCAGCGTTCGTCGTCTCGGCTTGTCGCGACTGGCCCTGGAAGCACTGCGCCGGCAACGCGCCATGCAGATAAAAGACAGACGTCTTGCGGGTGCAGACTACAACGACGAGGGCGCCGTTTTCGCCACCCTCCTGGGCAGGCGCATTACCCCGATGTCGGCGACCAAAGCCTTCGTACGGCTTGCCAAGACCGCGGAGATCTCGACGACAAGGTTACACGATACTCGGCACACGGCGGCGACGCATCTGATCGTTGGCGGCACGGATGTTCGGACCACCGCCTCCGTTCTGGGTCACACGACGCCAAACGTCACGCTCTCGATCTACGCGCACTTGGTCGCCGAGGTGCAGCGCGCCGCCGTCGAGCGCCTGGGCGCAACGCTTGAGCGCATCTCAGCCGATGGCAACCGGATGGCAACCGTCACGCCGATCGCAAAGAAAAACGCCCGTAAAAGCGAGCGTTCTTTGGTGGAGGCAAGGAGACTCGAACTCCTGACCCTTACGCTGCCAGCGTAATGCTCTACCAGCTGAGCTATGCCCCCGCGCTGCGTCCGCCGGTATTCATGCCGCGCGGTTCGACTCCTTCGGCTGAGCGCTCGCAGCGCGTCTGTGCTAAAATGGCTGCTGGCGCGCGGCAAATGGGGATGTAGCTCAGCTGGTAGAGCACCTGCTTTGCAAGCAGGGGGTCAGGGGTTCGAGCCCCCTCATCTCCACAAAAGATCGCGCAGTCGAGGTAACGATCGTGGATCGCAAAGAGTTTGTCATGGCGGCCGCAGCGGGGATCGCCGGCGCCGCACAGATGCGGATTGCGTCGGCCGGGCGGTTAGCCAACGGCATCGTCGTCATTCAATGGTAGCGTGCAACGCTTCCTAATCGCCACGCTGGTCGCGTGGTTAGGTTGTATCTACGGGTGCTCGGCGCTGCGTCCGGCGCTCACGCCGCCGCAGGCGAACGTCTCGCTCGAGAGCCGGCGCGGCGGTTTGCGCGTCGGGTCGCTACGCCTGCAACCGTGCGATTTTCGCGGCGGATACTACTGCGGATCGCTGCCGGTCGCGCTCGATCCGGCGGGCCGAGTAGCCGGTAAGATCGGCATCGCGCTCGCGTGGCTGCCGCACCGCGATCGGAGCGTCAAGGCGAGCGGAACGGTCGTTGCGGTCGAAGGCGGCCCGGGATATCCGTCGATCGAGTCGCGCGACTCCTATCACGCGCTCTATGCGCCGCTTCTCGATACCCGCGACCTGTTGCTCGTCGACAACCGCGGAACCGGCCGCTCCGGCGCGATCGTCTGTCAACCGCTGCAGTCCGCGCCGGTTATGATCCTGCGCGCCGTCACGACCTGCGGGCACCGGCTCGGCGACACGTCGGATCTCTACGGCACGGCGATCGCCGCCGACGACATGGCGAAAGTGCTCGACGCGCTGGGGGTCCGCGCGGTTGAAATCTACGGCGACTCGTACGGCTCGTTTTTCGTGCAGGCGTTTGCGGCACGGCATCCCGATCGCGTTCGTTCGATCGTGCTCGACGGCGCGTATCAAGTGACGGGCGGCGATCCGTGGTACCCGAGCGAGGCGCCGACGATACGCAGCGCGTTCGACCTCGCCTGCAAACGCTCGCCGGTCTGCGCTTCGCTCAAGGGCGCGTCGCTCGACAGGATCCGCGCCCTGTTGACCACGCTGCGTTCCGAACGCGGAGCGATAACGCCGTCGGACGTCGCGTTCATCATGGACTCGGCGGGCCTCGATCCGCTGACCTATCGAGATCTCGACGCCGCTGCGCGCGCCTACGTCGATAACGGCGACCGCGTGCCGCTCAAGCGGCTCGTCAACGAAGCCTATTACGAGGAAGAAGGCGCGGGCGGCCGCGCGCGCGGCTATAGCCAGGGCCTCTTCGCCGCCGCGAGCTGCTCCGACAATCCGCAGGCGTACGACATGCGGCTGCAGCCCGACGCGCGCAAGGCCGCGTGGCAGCGCGCGCTCCAGCAAAAGCGGGACCTGCATCCGGAACTCTACGCGCCGTTTACCATCGACGAGTTTCTCGGCATTCCGCTCGATTACGCGTACGTGCCGCTCTGCACGACGTGGCCGGTCGCATCGTCCGACCATCCGGCGGGAGAGCCGGTTCCGCCCGGCACGCGCTTTCCGTCGGTTCCGGTGCTCGTTCTCAACGGCGATCTCGACACGACGACGACACCCGCCGAAGGCGACGCGGCGGCTCGGCTCTTTCCGCGCGCAACGCACGTAATCGTCGCAAATACGGGACACGTGACGGCGCTCGGCGACTTCGACGGCTGCGCGTCGAGCATCGTCCGCCGCTTCGTGCAGACGCATCACGTTGACGGGGGCTGCGCCGCCCACGTCCCGGCGGTCCACCTCGTTCCGTCATTCTCCCGTACGCTCGACGAGGTGCAGGCGGCGACGCCGCAAGCGGGCAATCGCGCGACGCCGCGCGAGCTGCGCGCGGCGGCGGCGGCCGTGCTCGGGACTGGGGACGTTCTTATCCGATCGTACGAGTTTGGATTACGCGGCGGCGCCGGGCTGCGGGGCGGACTCTTCTCGGCCGCACCGGCCGATAACGGGACGAGCGGGACGCTCTCGGACGTCCGTTGGACGACCGATCTCGCCGTCTCCGGTACGGCATCGTTCGACGCGCGCTCCGCAATGGCGCAGGCGCACCTACGCTTGAGCGACGGCGTCACCGGCACGATCGACGCCGCGTGGGCGACGATCGGCGGCAACGCCGTCGCGAAGATCACCGGGAAGATCGGCGGCCACAACGTGGCCGCCACACTGCCCGCGCCTTAGACGCTAGGAGCCGCGGTGACAGACCGCCTTGAAGTTGTACGCTCCGGTCATGGCCGGATAAGAGAGATACGTGAACGTGTCTTGCGAGTTGCGCGTGACCGATCCGCGGCCGAGCTTGCCGGTTGAGTTGGCATGGTCGGCCCACGACTCGGTCATGCCCGTGAACGGCTTCGCATACGAGACGGACCATTGGTTTTGATTGTCAAGGCTCGTCGAAACGTAGCGTCCGTTCTTCGAATCGTACGACGTGGCCGAGCTTTGAAGATACGGCGTCTTCATCTTACCTTGAGGCGCGACGTCGACCCAAGACCGCATAAGACCGGAATCGAGCGTATAGGTCACGACGGCCTTCGAGGAAGGTTGGCCGGTCTGCGTCCCGACGCAGTTCCAGGTGCCGACGTAGTATTGCATTGAGTCCATGCCGGCCGGCTTCGCGGCGATCGGCATCGCCAGCGCAGCGGCAAAGAGAGCTAATCCGAGAGCTTTTCGCAAAAGACCCTGCCTTTCGTGTGAAGCGCTGCGTATGCAGCGCGCAAGGGGGTAGATTTCTGCCGGCGGAAGGCTCGCTCCCTCATATGGCACTCTCGTACGACGAGATCCCGGGCCGCAGCGTCGAGCGCCTTCGATCGCTCCGCCGCATTTAAGCGGATGCCGGCAACGCTGGTCGACGTTCTCGTCAAGCCCGGCTCGAAAAGCCCGGGAATCTCGAACGAGGGCGGGACGATCGTCCTGCGCGTGCGCGAACGCGCGGTCGAGGGTGCGGCGAATGAGGCGTGCGTTCGCGCGATTGCGGCGGCCTACGGCGTGGCTCCGAGCCGAGTGACGCTCGTGCGCGGGGCACGAGGCCGGCGGAAGCGTTTCTCGGTCGAACTCCCGAAGGCTGCGCCATGATCGTGCTGGCGGCGGCGATCGCGCTGACAGGCGCGGCGCCCTCGATGCGTGAGGTGCTCGCTGCGAGCTACGCGATTCGCGATCTCAGCGGCGTGAATCTCGCTCCGGATGGCGAGGCCGTCGCGTGGGAAGAGAGCCATCACGATCTGCGCAACCTCGGGCGTTCGAACCGATCGAACCTCCTCTACGTCCAACGGCTCGATGGGGGAACGCGGATTCGACTGACGGCCGGCGCGCCCGGCGAGATCTACGACGAAGAGAATCCGGTCTGGTCGCCAGACGGACGCACCGTCGCCTTTCTATCCGACGCGCGCTCGAAGGGGCAACTGCAGGTTTACGTCGCGGCGCCGAACGGCACGCGCGTGCGCCGCATCGGGACGCTCGGCGGCGACGTTGCGAGCCTTACCTGGTCGCCCGACGGCAAGCGGCTCGCTTTCCTCTATATCGCGTCCGCCGGCCGGCAAGCCGGAGCCCTTGCGCCCGGCGCGCGCGACGTCGGCGTGATCGGAAGCACGGTCGAGGAGCAGCGCCTCACGATCGCCGACGTGCCGACCGGCGCGATGCATCCGGTCACGCCGGGCGACGCGTACGTCTATCAATACGGCTGGTCCCCGGACGCGCGGCAGATCGCCGTGACCTACGCGAAAGGAAACGGCGACGATAACTGGTGGATCGCCCGCCTGGCGCGCGTCGACGTTGCAAGCGGTGCGATGCACGATCTGCTGGCGCCGTCGTATCAGATCGTTGACCCGCAGTGGTCGCCCGACGGCAAGCAAATTGCGATCGTCGGCGGTATCATGAGCGACTTCATCGCGGCCGGCGGCGACGTCTATCTCGTGGACGCGCGCACCGGTGCATCGCGTAACGTAACCGAGGGCCAAACGTTCACGGCTCAGTCGCTGCGCTGGAACGATGCCGCGAGCTTGGACGTGGTGGCCCATCTTTCCGGAGAGATGCACCTCCTGCGTCTCTCGGTCGCGGCCGAGCGGCCGCAGATCGCGTCGCTGACCACGCGCGCGGAATCGCTGTGGAGTTGGTCGAGCGCCCAAAACGGTGCGGTCGTCGCGCTCGTGCGCGCGTCGTTCGACGATCCGCCGGAGCTCTGGGCCGGGGCGCCTTCGGCGCTACGCCAAGTCTCGCACAGCAACGCCCATGCCCTCCGGCTCTACGGTAAGGCCGTCTCGCTGCGATGGAAGACCGAAGAATTTACGCCGCAAGGTTGGCTCGTCTACCCGCTCGACTACGATCCGAGCAAGACCTATCCGATGGTCACGATCGTCCACGGCGGCCCATCCTCGGCAGCCGTCCCTTCGTTCGGCAGCCGGAACCTGAGCGCGCTGGCATCGCAAGGCTACTTCGTCTTCATGCCCAATCCGCGCGGCAGCTTCGGCTTCGGCGAACCATATACGCGGGCCAACGTCAAGGATTTCGGTTACGGCGACTGGCGAGACGATCTCGCCGGCATTGACGCGGCGATCGAGGCCGCGCCGATCGATCCGAATCGCCTCGGGCTGATGGGCTGGAGCTACGGCGGCTACATGGCGATGTGGGGCGAGACGCAGACGACGCGCTTCAAGGCGATCGTCGCCGGGGCCGGGATCGTCAACTGGCAGTCGTACTACGGACAGAACAAGATCGATCAATGGATGATTCCGTTCTTCGGCGCGTCGGTCTACGACGACCCGGCGGTCTACGCGAAGAGCTCGCCGATTACGTTCGTCCTGCACTCGAAGACGCCGGTGCTGATCCTACAAGGCGAGCGCGACGAAGAGGTACCCGCCGCGCAGGCGTTCGAGTTCTGGCACGCGATGGAGACGCTCGGGGTTCCCACGAAGCTCGTCGTCTACGCCGACGAGGGTCACGGCTTTCAGAAGATCGGCGATCAGATCGATCTGCTCGACCAGACACTCGCGTGGTTCAACGCGTACCTGAAGTGACGCTCCTGCGCCGGGTCGCAAACTTGCGAATCGCGACGAGCGCCCAGACCGCCTCGACGACGCCGAACGGCCACGCCCCGGCCAACCAGCCGTAGACCGACGCCGCGACGCACGCGCCTGCAAACGCGAGCGTGTAGATCGGCGAGCGATCCTCGAGCGCGTAGAAGAGCATCATCAGCGCGACGGCGCACGCTCCGAACGCGGTCAGTGGGTTCATGCCGACAGGTTATTCCGGAGGTTCTGCACGGCCTCCGGCGCGATCGTGCAACTGCGACGCCTCCGCGCGAGCAACCAGCTGAGCAACGGGTGGGCGCATCGGCTTTTGGGAACTTCGAGTATCTCGTCGTTCGCTCGGAGCTCTGGTCGCGAAAGTACCCCAGCGGCACGTACCCGGCGCGTCTACCGCGCATGCGCGAAATCTAAGCGCTGGTGGGCCGTCCTGGGATCGAACCAGGGACCTCATGCTTATCAAGCATGCGCTCTAACCAGCTGAGCTAACGGCCCGAAATCGGAGAGGCTCTATACTAGGCGGTCGCGGTATGCGCCTGCAGAAACTCCAGCAGCAGCGCGTTGAACTCGGCCGGCCGCTCCATGTTGCTCATGTGGCCGGCGCCGGCGATCACCGCCTTTTTCGCGTGTGGGATTCCCGCGGCGAGTGCGTCGGCGATCGCAAGGAAGTCGGGGAGGTCGCGCTCGCCGACGACGACGAGCGCCGGCATCGCGACGTCGGCTAAGCGCGCGCCGCCGGGCGGATCGATTCCGACGACCGGAGTCTCGTTGACCCAGTTCCAGCCGGAGCATTCGTCGACGATCTGCGCGAGTTTCGCGGCGACGGCCGGCCGTTCGCGTGCAGGTGCGAAAAGTTCGTGCTGCAGCCATATCGCGTTACCGGCCTTCGCGCCGTCGCGCAGCGCGTGCTCTTCGATCGCGTCGAGCGAGGCGACCCATTCGTCGCTCCAGGCGAAGCCGTCGAGCGCGGAGTCGACGAGCGTGAGCGTCAGCGTGGACTCGGGATAGAGCAGCGCGTGGTGGAGCGCGATCCGTCCGCCCATCGAGAGTCCGACGACGTGCGCCGCCGGGATCTCGAGGTGCTCGAGAAGGGCGTGCAGGTCGTCTGCGTGCCGGAACTCGGCCGCGGTCGGAACTGCCGAAGCGCCGAATCCTCGGACGTCGTAGCGAACGACGCGATAGCAATCGGCCAGCGCGTCGAACTGATCGTCCCACATGCGCCGGTCCAGACAGAGGCCGTGAACGAAGACGACCGGCGTTCCCCGTCCGGCCGTCTCGTAGTACAGGCGAGTTCCGTTCACGTCCGCGTGGCCGGTTGTTACGTCGGCGCGATGCATCGGCGGAAAGAGTTCGCGCTCGCAAAGGATTTCCCGTCGCAGCACTGATAACTCTCCACCCTTGGACGCGACGTTATTTCTCGCCGATTCTGCCCAGGTTTCGCCCGACGGCAAACTCCACGCGCTCGGCATCGGCTGGAGCCACACGAGCAGCCCGATCAGCGCGCCGTCGGCGGTCGCCTTCGTTCTGCACGTGCCGTGGGACGAAACGAACCGAAGAATACGCTGGATGCTCGACCTCTTGGATGCCGACGGAAAGCCGATCATCTTCCCGACCGGACCCGATCAGTTCAGGCCGATGCACGTCGAGAACGAACTCGAAGTCGGCCGCCCGCCGGGAATAAAACCGGGCTCGTCGATCAACGCGCCGTTTGCGGTCAACATACCCTCGCTGCAACTGGCTCCCGATGCATCGTACGTCTGGGTGCTGACGGTCGGCGAGAAAAAGTGGCGCCTGCCGTTCGTAACGAGACCGCTCCAGCCGCAGCCGCCGCCGGCCTAGCCGTTGCGGATCTGAACGATGCGATCGTTGCTTGGAGTTTTTTTACTTGCGCCGTGTTTGGCCGGTTGCGGCGCATCACAAACGACGATTGGCGTGCCGGACGCTACCAGCGTCGCTCCGTTCGTCCGGCGTAGCCTGACGTACCAAGTCCTGTACAGTTTCAAGGGGCACCGGACACGCGACGGCGGCCATCCGAGCACCACCCTCGTTCAAGTCGACGGGACTTTCTATGGAGCGACTGCGGGAGTGCAACGCGGGCGCGCGCGTTACGGAACGATCTTTTCGATTACGCCCTCCGGCACGGAAAAGACGCTGTTCGTCTTTAAAGGCGGCCCAGAGCAAGGGGCGCACCCCACGGACCTCGTCAACGTAGGGGGCACACTTTTCGGCACGACCACGTCGGGCGGGACCAACGGATGGGGCACCGTGTTCTCGATAACCCGGACCGGCAGAGAGACGACGCTCCATAACTTCGCCGGCGGAAAGGGCGACGGTGCGCACCCGCATGGCCTCGTCGATGTCGGCGGGACGCTGTATGGCACGACGTCGGCGGGGGGAACCAAGGGCGACGGAACGGTTTTCGCAGTTACGCCGTCCGGCACGGAAACCGTACTTTATAACTTTACGGGAGGCAAGACGGACGGCGCGAAGCCGGTGGCGCCTCTCGTCGACGTACAAGGGACGCTCTACGGCACGGCGGCGAACGCGGGCGAGCACGGCAATGGGACGGTTTTCGCAATTACGCCGTCCGGCACGGAAACGGTGCTTTACAATTTTAAGGGCGGCATGAAAGACGGCGCTGGGCCGCTGGCGCCTCTCGCCGACGCCCACGGCGTGCTCTACGGTACGACCTGGAGTGGCGGCAGCGCACATTGCGGCGGCGGCGGCTGCGGAACCGTGTTCGCGATCACGCCGTCCGGCCAGGAGCGCGTCGTCTACGCCTTTGCAGGGCCGGATGGCGCGTACCCCAGCGCAGCCGTCGTAGATGTCCGTGGCACGATCTACGCCACGACGAACCTGGGCGGCGCAAACGGCATTGGGACCGTCTTCGCGATCAAGCGCTCCGGAGAGGAATTCCTACTCCACAGCTTTTCCGGCTACCCGACCGACGGGGACTATGCGGCGGCGGCGCTGCTCAGCGCCGGCGGCACGCTCTACGGCACGACCGAATATGGAGGCAGCGCCGGCGCAGGAACGGTGTTCGCGCTAACGCCCTGATCGCTTAGCAGCAGTCCGATGAGCGCGCCGTCGGCGCAGGACGCGAAGGGGTGGTTTGGTCCGCCTAGCAGGGCAATCCGGGGGCAACTGAGCATCCTGTAGGGGGCCCCCTTAGGGAGCCGCGTCTTTTTGCAATTAAGATCGGAGCTATATGAGAAGCCCAACACGCGCAATTGCATCCACCCTCGGGTTTTCATTAGCCCTCGCAGCCTGCGGGGGTCAGAACGCGTCCATCCCTGGGGTGGGCGCCGCGAGCAACGCCTCAGCGCCCGAGTCGTCGGTCCGCACGGCCTCTACGGAGACACCCCTGATATCGACCCCAAAACTCAGCGGGGACCTCGCCTACACCGACGCCGGTCGCCGTCCGGCGAACTCGCAGGTTCGGGTTTCGCTAACGCTGCGCTACAATCATCAGGCCGAGCTCGACCGCTTCGTTGCGACGATCAGTGCTCCGCACTCTCATTCGATGGGCTTTCTCACCCGCAAGGAGTTCGACGATCGCTATGCGCCGACGCCGGCACAAGAGCAGCGCGTCGTGCAAGCTCTCCGGCGAGCGGGCTTTACGATCGTGCAACGCTTCTCCAATCGTACGATCGTCGACGCGACGGGGCGTTCCTCGACCGTCGAGCGTTTCTTCTCGACGGAGATTCACAACGTCTACCAGGGCAAATACGGCGAACGCTACACCAACGTTACGCCCGCGAGCGCGCCGCAATCGATCGCAACCCTCGTTCGCGACATCTCAATAAATAGCTTGACCGTCGTCCGCACCGTCGCAGCGACAAAGCCGCGGCATAACTCGTTGCCATCTCCGTCTCCGTCTCCGTCGCCCACGCCAACGGCGAGTCCATCGCCCACGCCAACTCCAACTCCGACTCCAACTCCAACTCCAACTCCGACTCCAACGCCGACTCCGACGCCGACTCCAACGCCGACTCCAACTCCGACTCCGACTCCAACTCCGACTCCAACGCCGACTCCAACTCCGACTCCAACTCCGACTCCAACTCCGACTCCGACGTCGACGCCTAGCAGCGGATGCAACGGTGCCCCGGCGGACAACGGACCTCTGACGAACTCCTCCGGAACGCTGGCCACGGGCGTCGCCAAGCCGTTTGACTTCCCCGTGCAGCACGGATGCAACGGCGCCGGGTATACGGCTGCCGTCGCAATCGACGACCCGGTGAACACGAGCTATC